>JAZRFY010000001.1:0-18333 GCA_045643885.1 Eubacteriales bacterium
CTGCCATAATAATCTCCTTTACAATTACTTAGATTCTTTGTGAAGAGTGTGCTTGCGGCAGAATTTGCAGTACTTGTTCATCTCAAGTCTGTCGGGGTCATTCTTCTTGTTTTTCTTAGATTCATAGTTTCTCTGCTTGCACTCTGTACAAACGAGAGTAATCTTGACTCTTGCATCATTAGCCATTTTTTCGGCACCTCCCATTAAAATTTTTTTGACCTGTCGGTCAGTGTACCTCCCTCTGAGAAGGCAGCATGCCTTGTCCTTTCGGACGGCGCTAAAAATAGGCATAACAAAAAAGCCCATTCGCAGAGGTACTGCTATTTTATCATAAAAGCAATACAATGTCAAGGGCTTTTTTGAAATTTGTTTCTATAATATATATTGCCGAAAACAACGATAATCTTTTTTGTATTTAATATTATAGGAAAGCTGAAAAGTTGGCTTGAATTCGAAGGTGCTTATTTAAAAATATTGACTTATTTTTTTATCCATGATATAATAAAAGCGTAATATATTTAGGAGGTTAACAACATGACCAGCAAGGTATTATTCGGTGAAAAAACTATTACTTACAGTGAAAATTTTTGGACGGGCAAGAAAACCATTTCAATAGATGGAGAAGAGCTTGCAAAGATAGATAAGATAACCTATATGTACGAGGGAAATTACTGTACTCTCAAGGGCAATTATCTTGAAGGAGTTACCTTTACTATTGGCTCTCAAATTGTAACGTTGGTTCGCAAGCTGACAATTTTAGAAAAGATATTGTGCTTTATTCCTCTTATCGTAATTGTTACAGGTGGTGCAATTGGTGGCCTTTGCGGTGGTGCGGCATGTGCATATAATTTGTTTTCCGTCAGAAAAACCGATAAAACCATTGTTAAAATCCTGACCTCGGTTGTTTCAACAGTAGTAGCCTTCGTTTGCTATTTGATTTTGGCAGGATTATTTCTTTCATTATTTGGCCTATAAAACAAAAATACATAAAAAGCTCTTGCTTGATATCAAGCAAGAGCTTTTGTTTTTACTCATTGGGTTCAAGAAGCAGCTTCAAGGTATCATAGATGGACTTGACTCCGATAAGCTCGATATCGCAATCAAGCTTTCTCTTTTCGAGGTTGCGATAGGGAACGACTGCCTTGGTAAATCCAAGACGCGCTGCTTCCTTAACGCGTTGCTCAAGATTGGAAACGGCTCTTACCTCACCCGAAAGACCAAGCTCGCCTATGGCAATAAGGTCGTCGGGCACGATTTTATCTCTGAGTGAAGAGATGAGCGCCATAGCAACTGCAAGGTCACTTGCAGGCTCGTCTATGTGAAGCCCTCCAATAACGTTGATATAGGCATCGTTTGAAGAGAATCTCATATTGAGTCGTTTTTCAAGAACGGCAAGGATCAGATTGAGTCTATTATAATCAATTCCGTTTGACGTTCTTCTCGGTGCAGGGAATACCGTCGGAGAAACGAGCGCCTGAACCTCGGCAAGTATCGGACGCGTGCCCTCGATTGTGCAGAGCGCGCAGTTGCCGGAGGCATTCTTCGGACGGTCGGCAAGGAGCATTTCAGAGGGATTTAACACCTCGATAAGTCCCTTGTCACCCATTTCAAAAACGCCGATCTCATTCGTTGAACCGTAACGGTTCTTCATCGCACGGATTATTCTGTAGGAATGCTGACGGTCTCCCTCAAAATAGAGAACGGCATCCACCATATGCTCAAGAATTTTAGGACCTGCAATAGAGCCCTCCTTGTTAACGTGGCCAACGAGAATGACGGAAATGTCATCGTTTTTAGCCTTGGAAATGAAGGAGAGTGTGCATTCCTTTATCTGAGTTATCGTGCCCGGGGCACTTGATATCTTGTCACTGTACATAGTTTGAATGGAGTCAACGATGATAACGTCGGGTTTTACCTTTTCAATCTGCAAAAGAGTTTTCTCAAGCTCGGTTTCGGTGAGGATGAAAAGATTTTTGCCAACGATGCCAAGTCTTTGAGCGCGGAGCTTGAGCTGACCTGTTGACTCCTCTCCCGAAATATACAACACCTTTTTGTTTTCTCCGAGAACGTCCGAAATCTGCATAAGTAAAGTGGACTTTCCTATGCCCGGCTCACCGGAAAGGAGAACCACAGAGCCGCAAACAAGACCTCCACCAAGCACTCTGTCAAGCTCGGCAAGACGGGTGTTGCTTCTTATATAATTTGGAAGCTCTGTCTCTTCAAAACGGAGGGCAACGTTGTCCTTGCCCGTTGTGAGAGTTTTGTGCTTTATTTCGGTGGGCTTTTCGGGAGCTGTGGATATAACGTCCTCAACGTATGAGTTCCACGCGCCACACTGATTGCACTTTCCAAGCCATTTAGGAGAGATACAACCACATTCGGTGCATATATAAACAGTTTTTAAGCCTTTCATAAACTATCTTCCTTTAATTTGAATCTATATCTATATTATAAGGAAAAAAGCATAAAAAATCAAGTATTATTCTGCGAAATAAACTCCATTATGGCATTAAAAATGACTTTTGCGAGAATTTGTCGGTATTTGGCATCACCTAAGGAGGTGGCGTCCTCCTTGTTTGAGAGGAATCCACACTCGACAAGTACGGCAGGGAACGACGCGTTGTGAAGCAAAAAGATGCTGCTCGTTGCCTCCTTAATGCTTCGCTTGTTGTTTAGCTGAAGCTCGGATTTGACCTTTGTCTGTATCAGATTGGCAAGTGTGCGAGAGCGTGCATCCTCCTTGGAATACCAAACCTGAAGCCCACCGTATTGCGTTTGCGGAAAATAATTCATATGAATGCTTATAAGCACGGGATTTTTACATGACTTGGTAATTTCAAGCCTTTTTCTTATGTCCTGCGCCTTCTTTTTGCCCTCGTAATCGGAGGTGGGATCGTACAAAAGCACGTCGCTTTCACGAGTGAGGACAACTGAAATTCCTTCCTTCTTCAGCATATCGGCAAGGGAGAGGGCAATGTCGAGATTCAAATCCTTTTCTACAAGACCGTTGCCCTCACACCCACCGTCCTCACCTCCGTGACCTGCATCGATAACGACGGTTAATTCGGATTTGGCTGATACCTGATTGCTGGGCAGTGGCAAATCAAAATTCATCATCGGTAATATAAGGATTAGTGAGATTAGCGCTGCCACGATGCAAAAAATAGCAAATTCGAGCGCAAATCCATAAGCATTTCGTTTTCGTTCATCTCTCATATAATAAAACTCCGTTTTTGTTTATTTTATGAGAGTGAAAAAGGGTTTATTCAAGCGTTCTTACCGTGTATGATTTTGGTTGTACGTTTTTTATTTTCCACTATCTCCTGCAAAAAATATAAATGCCTCGTCGATTATTTCGTTGCCTGCACCTATCTCAACGGATTGCCATGAAAGAGACGTGCCGTGATAGTTTACCTTTTTGATGCTTGTGCATCGGTAAAAAGCCATGTTAGCTATCGTTGTGACGTCACGCGAGATGTTGACGAAATTATCCTCCTTGCCTGCAGGATAGGTTATGAGTGTGCTTCCGTCGGCATTGTAAAGCACTCCTGTAATGGATTGATAAGAGGAATTATCCTCGTCAACCTCAATTTTGGTCAGATATTTGCATCCTGAAAGAGCGTAGTTTCCAATCTCATCAACGCTTGACGGAATGAGTATCTCTCTGATAGATGAACCGTAAAATGCATATGCGCCAATCACCTTTATTGTGTTTGGAAGCTCGATCCCTCGTATTTTGTTGCTGTTTTTGAAGGCATTGCTTGCAATTTCTGTGACGATATCACCATCAGGACTCATTATAGGCACAATCACAAAGGAATCGGTGCAATCACCAATACCTGACAAGGAACAGGTGCCGTCTTCATTACTTATAAATTCAAGTCCCTTGCTTGAGGGATCCTCGATGGGAGGATCGTCATCAAGCGCTTCGGTTGAGGAGCTTGTGCTTCCATTTGCATCGTTTATTACGGGAATGCTATCCTGCTTTGCAATATTCATTGCCACCACGATAAGCATGGCAAGGACTGCCACAAGCAATATAGGGAGCGCGATGGTAAATCCCTTAATTATTTTTGATTTCATTTCTTCTCTGTCCATATTTTTATCCTTTCTTTATTGGTTGGTAAGGAGATTCTATCACTCCAAACTTTTATATGTCAATCAAAAGAGGTCGTGCGAATGCGACGGGGTTTTATTCACGATTTGTTTTTTTGACGGCATTTTTAAAGGAGAATAGCAAAAAAGGTATATGACAGTGTTATTTTATCCGTTTTTGCGACCGAATTTTCCATTGCTTTTTGCATATTTTTGTGGTAAAATAGGCATATAATTATGATTTAAAGGAATTTTATATGGAAATCACAAAAAGAATAATTGCTATTGGTGGCGGTGAATTAAAGTCAAAGGAAACTCTCGAAATCGACCGATATATATCCGAGCTTGCTCACGAGCATGCAGGTGAAAACCGTCCCTACGGACTTTTTATCGGTACTGCCAGTCACGATTCCATGCCGTATTTCAATAGCTTCAGAAAAACATTTACCTCCGTATTTGATATAAAGGCTGACGTTGCCCTTACAGTATACGGTGAAATGGATCTTGAAAAAATCAAGGGCAAATTCGAAAAGGCAGATTTTATTTACGTTGGGGGTGGAGATACCCTCTATATGATAAAAAGATGGAAGGAATTTGGTCTTTTAGAGCTTATCAAGGATGCATATGAGCGTGGAGTTATAATTTGCGGTCTTTCTGCAGGCGCGATTTGTTGGTTTGAGGATATATATACCGATTCCGAGCTTGTAGAACACGAGGGTGCATATTCAATGCAAAAGGGACTTGGCTGGTTAAAGGGAAGAATATCCCCACATTACAACGAGCGCGTTATTGATTTTGACAAGATTATGCTCTCACTTGGCGAGGGTGAAAGGGCGTATGGAATTGAAAATCTTGCAGCACTTGAGTTTGTAAACGGAGAGCTTACCCGTTCAATAACCTGTGGAGGCAATGCCTATCTTATCGAAAATTGCAAAGGCTCTCTTGATAAGAAAATCATTTAAATATGTAAATATCAGTTGACACAGTGCTAAAGCTGTGATAATATTAACGTGTAAAATATGCAAGGAGGATTTGCTGATGTTAAACATTTTCTTGGTTTTTTGGAATTTTCTTGTTATGGTTTTCGGCTCTGTTGTAGATGCCTTTGTTTGGCTCTTTGATTTTGTCGTAAGCTTGTTTTAACGTAAAATAAAAAAGGACTGTGCGAGAACACAGTCCTTTTTTATTGCTTGATTTTGTTATTTTCGTTTAAGCTTTAGCACTCGTGTCAAAAATATACCGTATAAAAGGGGGCGGTATATTTGAAAAGAGTTATTTGCATCTTGTTGCTTGTCGTTTTGTTTGTATGCCTGACAGGTGGAATCATTGGTGGCATATATTTATATAAATTATCACAAAACGAGCTTGATTTATCCCTTTTTCGTATCGACAGGGCAACGTCATATACAAAAATATTCGTGATGAGAGGGGGAGAATGGGTTGAGTGGGAGGAGGAGAGGATACATTCCGACCGTGCATTTGAGCAAGTGAATTTCAAGGAGATCCCGAAAGATCTTATAAATGCCTTCGTTTCGATAGAGGATAAGCGTTTTTATGATCATAACGGAGTGGATATTTATCGAACTCTTGGTGCGGCAGCAAATTATTTTATGCATTTTGGAGGCAAATTCGGAGCATCCACCATTACTCAACAGCTTATAAAGAACGTTACGGGGAATGACGAGGTCACCATTGAAAGAAAGCTTCAAGAGATAGTGTGGGCATTGGAGCTTGAAAAAACGATGAGCAAGGATGAGATTCTTGAGCTTTATTTGAACGTTATAAATCTCTCGGACGGTTGCTATGGTGTAGGCAGTGCGTCAAGGAGATATTTTTCAAAGCATATAAGCGAGCTTTCTCTTCTGGAGTGTGTGTGCCTTGCCGCAATAACCAACAATCCAAGCTATTATAATCCCATAAGGTATCCTGAAAACAACAAGGAAAGAAGAGATATCATAATAAGTGAGATGTATGCACAAGGGATGATAAGCTATGAGAAATATCTTGAAAATTACGGACGGGATATCGTTCTTGCTCCCGACGATAGTGTCGTTGTGTCAAGTGTGCATTCCTGGTACGTTGATATGGTAATTGAAGACGTGATAGATGACCTTATTAAAGAGAAAAGTATAACAAGAGGTGAGGCAAGTGCCCTCGTTTTTGGAGGAGGACTTGAAATATACGTCCAAATCGATTTGGAGATACAAGAAATAATGGAGGATTATTATGAAAGCTCATCTAATTTCATTTCGGGTGAGGGGGCGCAAAGCTCTATGATAATAATCGATTCAGAAAGTGGTGACGTGCTTGGCGTGGTCGGTGCGATAGGTGAAAAAACGGCCAATAGAGTGCAAAGCTATGCCACGGATACTCTTCGACCTCCCGGCTCTACCATAAAGCCATTATCGGTCTATGCTCCTGCACTTGAGAGGGGGATTATCACCTATGCAAGCGTTTATGATGACACTCCGTATGAGTTTATAAAAAGTGGCGGCTCATATTCTCCGTGGCCAAGAAATGCAAACGGAATATACCACGGTCTTTCAACTATGAGCTATGCGATGGCAAACTCCACAAACACCATTCCACTTAAGATTCTTGACGAGCTTGGTCTTTCGCATTCTTTCTATTTTCTTTATGATTATTTGCACCTTGAGGAACTTGTTTTACAGGGAAAGGACGCAAACGGATACTCCATTACTGATATGGATTATGCCGCACTTGCTCTTGGACAGTTGAATTACGGTGTCACCCTGCGCGATATGACTGCCGCCTATAGCATTTTTGCATCGAACGGCAATTATCATGCTCCAAGGTCATATTCTCTTGTAAAGGATTCACGCGGTAATATTGTTTTGAAAAAAGAGGCAACGAGTGAGCGCGTTATAAGTGATGGAAACGCCGAGATAATGACAAAGCTTTTGCAAGACGTAGTCTACGGTGGTACGGCAGACGCCTTGAGTGTAAAAAACAGAGTGGCACTTGCTGCAAAAACAGGAACAACGCAGGATAACAAGGATAGATGGTGCATTTCGTATACCCCCTCGCTCATATGTGGGGTGTGGTACGGATATGAATATCCCAAGGAGATACCGAGAGCAGAGAAGGATCACTTTCTTTCAGCTATGAATACTGTACTGACTAAAATCTATTCGCAGGACGTACGGAGCGCATATAAGGACAGAAAATTTGAATCGAGCGCGCACCTTATAGTTGCAGATTATTGTATGGATTCGGGCTTAAAGCCGACTGACGCTTGTGCAAATGATGCAAGAGGCTCACGAGTAAAGCAGGGATATTTTGTAAAGGGAAGTGAGCCTGACTCCTATTGCGACAGGCATATTTTAGTCGAATACGATTTCATATGCGGTGGCATTGCAACTGTTTTCACTCCATCCTCTCATATAAAAAGCGTTGGAATGATAAGCATAGAAAGGGAATTTCCAATTCCAATACTGATAAGTGATGCACAGTATGTGTATATGGATTTGCCCGAAGATACGTTACCCTCAATTAATGAAAACGAGCCGTTTTATGCTATCTTGGAGGATGAGCGCAAAAAATATTTTGGTCAAAGCACCACAAAGGCGCCGTTTAACAGACTTTCCACAGCGCATTTTTCATACTCCGATATTGTTTTTAATTGTGATATATTAAGAAAACGGAATTAATTTTTATTTAGCTTCATAAATTTGAGTAAAACCGAATTTATGGAGCTTTTTATGTCCGAGTATAGAAGAAAAACGTTTATAGAAAATATCAAGTGCGAGTGCTACAGAGTGAATAAAGCTTATTTGATAGGCATTCCGCTTATACTGATTTTACTTGCTGCCTTCACAAGGTGGGTAAGTGGCTCACCAATACCCACCTTGCATTATATTGGTGCTAAGGAGATAGTTTTGCCCGTGTGGCTTATGGTGTTGCTTTTTTGCGTGTTTTACGTTATAGCAGGACTTGAGCTGGGCTTTTCACTTGGAAATAGGTTTTGCCCCTTTACTGAGAGAAAATATCAGGGAGCTATGTGGTTTTGCATATGCATGGCAATAGGTTTTGCCTGGTACCCTATATTCTTTTGTGCAAGACTTTTTCTTGTGTCACTGATTGCGAGTGCACTTTGTTTGTTTTCGGCAATATGTGCCACGATATGCTTTGCACAAGTATCCTCGATATCGTTTTCTCTTGCCATCGTCTATGACGCGTGGCTTTTATACCTTTTGTTTTTAAACATGCAAATATTCTTTGCTATATAGTAAGGATAAAAAATTAAAGCCAAATGCATTGCATTTGGCTTTTTTGATTGAATTATTTTGCTAAAAGCTCGCGCTCAAGCCAAACAAGACCGAGGGAGAACGCGTCGTAAAGACCGTTTTTGTCACCCTGCTTGAGAATCTTATTGGGGTCATTTGAGTCGATTATCTGAATCAAGATTTTATCGGGAAGGTCCTCGCCGCTTTCCTCGTCCTTCTTATAGGACATGATTTCAAGAAGCAAGAAGCACTTTTCTGTCTTGTCTCCATAGCAGATTGTGTTGCCCTCACGAACGAGGGGCTTATCTTTATATTCCAAATATTTTCCTTCTACAAGTTCCATATTCTATTCCTCCTAAATTAATTAACTAAATAAGTATAACACAAAAAAGCTTATAAGTCAAGTACTAACGCTTTTTTGCAGTAAGCTCGGCATCGCGCATTTTTTTGATAACCTTGCTCGGTGTTTTGGACTTGAAGATTGCAGAACCTGCAACGATTACGTTTGCTCCTGCTTCGACTGCAAGGTGAGCGTTGTTTTCGTTGATGCCACCGTCAACCTCGATATCAACCTTTATTCCGTTTTCATCGCAATATTTTTTGATTTGTCTGACCTTTTCGATGGTTTCGGGAATCATTGCCTGACCTCCAAAGCCGGGCTCTACCGTCATAACGAGGATCATATCCACCATGTTCAAAAAGGGAATAACCACGTCATAGGGAGTATTTGGGGAGATGGCAAGTCCCACCTTCATATTATTATAGCTCTTTATTTTCAAGATAGCGTCCTTAGGTCTTGACGTGCTTTCATAGTGAATGGTGATGAGATCTGCTCCTGCCTTAACAAAGCTCTCTATGTATCTTTGGGGATTCTTTATCATAAGATGAACGTCAAAAAAGAGCTTGGTCTTTTTTCTTATGCACTCGATAACGGGTGCTCCAAAGCTGATATTGGGAACGAATGCTCCGTCCATAACGTCAAGATGGAGATAGTCTGCTCCTGCAATTTTAACCTTTTCTATATCCTTTTCAAGATTTGAAAAATCCGCGGCAAGAAGCGAAGGTGCGATATATATCATGGTGATCTCCTTTCGTTTGCTATAATTTTTGAATTTTTATGTCGATTGAGAAAAATCAACATAAAATAGATAGTGAAAATCAGCGCTTTCTATGTTTGAGATGGATATTATAAAGCTTTGGACGTTTGCATTTTGTCCTCACTCATAAAAGCGCTTAATTGTTATATACAAGGCATACTGCGTGAGCGGCTATGCCTTTTTCTTCTCCTGTAAATCCGAGCTTTTCCTCGGTGGTTGCCTTAACGCTTACTTGATCGATGTCAAGCTCGAGCGCTCGTGCGATATTAAGCCTCATCTGTGGTATGAAGGGAGCGAGCTTTGGGGCTTGTGCAAGTACGGTTGAATCAACGTTGCTGATCTCATAGCCTGCGTTTTTAACAAGCTCTCTTACACATGCAAGAAGAAGGAGTGAATCTGCACCCTCATACTGCTTATCGGTGTCGGGAAAATGCTTTCCAATATCACCAAGAGCGCAAGCTCCGAGCAAGGCGTCGCTTATCGCGTGAAGAAGCACGTCAGCATCGGAATGACCGAGAAGCCCTAAATGATGGGGAATATTAACTCCACCAATAATGAGGTCTCTCTCCTCTACAAGTCTATGCACGTCATATCCGTGACCTATTCTGAAGCTCATATATTTTCCTCCCTTGCTTTGATTATTGCAAGTGCAAGTGGAATATCGTCGGGCGTGGTGATTTTAAGATTGTTTCTTCCACATTCAACAAGCTTGATACTGCAACCGAGATTTTCAACGATGGAATTGTCGTCGGTAACCACAAGTCCGTCGGCATCTGCCTTTTTAAGAGCCAATTCGTATATCTCGCGCTTGAATACCTGGGGAGTTTGCGCAAGCCATACGTGGTCGCGATTAGCTGATGAATCGATAAGAAGATTTTTGCCGTTTGATATTTTTACTGAATCGATAGCTTTGGTTGCCGCAGTGGCAGAGCCTACCTTGTATGCGGCAGAGCATACCTTTTCAATTTGAGATGGGGTGATAAGGCAGCGTGCACCGTCGTGAATGGCAACGAATTTTGTATTCTTGCTTATTGCTGCAAATCCGTTTCTGACGGATTCCTGACGAGTTTTTCCGCCGCTTACAAGACGAACGAGCTTTCTGAATTTATAGAGCTTTTGGAACTCCTGATAGAGATAAAACTCATCTTCCTTTGCAACAACGATGATTTCGTTGATATATTCGCAAGCGTCGAATGCCATTATAGTGCGTGCAACAACGGGAATGTTGTCAAGGAGCATCATTTGCTTTGAAATGCCCTCACCCATTCTTGTGGAGCTACCCGATGCCACGATGATAGCCGTGGTGGGCTCGATTCTATCCTTAACGCCCGCGATAGCACGAACTGTGTCGGTTATTTTGTGTAAGATACTGCCCATAGGGACTCCTTTCTTAAAAAATCAAAGTGATTTTCCTTTTTCTATATCTTCGATAAGGGATAATCTTTTTATATGTCTGTCGCCCTCAAATTCCGCATTAACAAATTCGTTAACAAGGTCGAGAGTAAGTCCTGCACCGAGAACTCTTGCGCCAAGGCAAAGAACGTTTGCATTGTTGTGAAGTCTTGTGAGTCTTGCTGAGAAGGTGTCACTGCAGCAAGCGGCACGAATGCCCTTGTGCTTGTTGGCCGCCATGCTCATACCGATTCCCGTTCCACAAACGAGAATGCCAAGATCTGCTTCATTGTTCTGAAGCTTTTGACAAAGCTTGCTCGCAAAAATGGGATAATCACAGCTGTCGGATGAATTTGTTCCAACGTCGATTGCTTCAAATCCACAGGACTCAAGGTGCGCCTTGATTATGTTTTTAAGCTCATATCCGCCGTGATCTGCTCCAAGTACAATCTTTTTCATGATTTATTCCTTACCTTTCTTTTCTGCTTCAATCTTTTCAAGTCTTTCGCGTTCTGCCTGTGATGCGCGAAGGTATATGGGAGAAAGCTCGATATCCGTTGTCAAAAGCTCCTGCTTTGCCACATCGAGCGCACAAAGTGCAACTGAATATGCACTCTGGTACTGATGGATAAGGGGAGTGTTTTCAGTATGAGTTTTAGTGAAATTGTTTTTTGCTATATCGTATCCGTCACCGCAAAGGAATACCTTCTTGTCATTATGGCTTGAAAGCTCTTCATCAAGATCGAAAACGGATATAAGTCTGTCCTCGCAAAGGCGTGTGATTTTTCCGTTTTCACAAAGGAAGAGCGCGTTATAGAGCTGATTTCTTCTTGCATTCATTACAGGGCATATAATGCCGTTTGCATATTCAAGATTGCGAGCCAACGCCTCAAGACTTGAAACGGGAGCACAGGGCTTATTCTTGTTAAAGGCAATGCCCTTGATTGTTGCCGCGCCTATCCTTACACCTGTAAATGAACCGGGACCTGCCGAGCAAGCAAAGAGATTGATGTCGTCAACCGTGAGTCCAAGCACCTTTAAGGATGCCTCGATCATCGGAAGAAGCGTTTCACTATGTGTATTGCCGTTGTTTATTGAAAACTGTGAGAGCAGCTTTTCGTTATCGGTGATTGCGACGGTAGAAACTATCGCAGTTGAGTCAAGAGATAAAATTTTCATATTGATCTCCTTAGTTTGTTTTGATTAAGTGGTTATACTAAATTGATTTTGATCAATCTCTCGTCGGGAGTGTCAAGATTTGTTTTTATAATTTCTATTTTGATATGCTCGTCGGGAATTGCATATGGAATATTTTCGCTCCACTCAACAAGGCAAATAGAGCCGTCGTCAAGATAGTCGTAATATCCTATTGAATAGAGATCGTCCTCATCGGTGATTCGGTACATATCAAAATGGAAAACTCTTCTTCCAAGCTTTGATGGATATTCATTGACAAGGGCGAAGGTGGGTGAACGTACGAGTGCGTTGGGTGAAAAGAGCTTTGCAAAGCCACGGACAAGCGCAGTCTTGCCAACTCCCAAATCACCGTAGAGCGCGATGAATGAGGGAAGAGAAGCATCATTCAATAAAAGCTCTGCCATCTCATAGCCCACCTTTTCGGTCTCTTCGGGCGAATGTGTTATAATTTCCTTTAAAAGTGCCATATTAATTCTTTTTTGCTATCTCGGTGAACTTTTTCTTTGTTCCATCGGGGTACTGAACTACTGTGCTTTCGAGCTGAGCGCCGAATGACGCGCGAATTTCGGCAACGTACTCCATTCTGAGTGCGTGCTGTTCTGCCTTTTCTTCTTCTGTGAGCTCACGAACCTTTTGCTCATGAGCGTAATATTTTATTTTGTCAAGCTTTGATCTTTCCATTTTAACTCCAAATAGATTTATTCTGCAAATGAATACATTTTATAAAGGTCCGCATAAAGACCGCCCTTTTCGATAAGCTCCTTGTGAGTGCCGCTTTCCTCGATGCCGTTTTCCGTGAGGACGAGGATTCTGTCGGCATTCTTGATGGTTGTCAGGCGGTGAGCAACTGTGAAGGTTGTTCTACCCTTGGCAAGCTTTTCAAGGGATTGCTGAATGAGGTATTCGCTCTCGTTGTCGAGTGCGCTTGTGGCCTCGTCAAGAATAAGTATGGGCGGATTTTTAAGGAATACTCTCGCAATTGAGATTCTCTGCTTCTGACCGCCGGAAAGCTTTACTCCACGTTCACCAACGTAGGTATCGTATCCGTCTGGGAGAGTAAGAATAAACTCGTGAGCACCCGCAAGCTTTGCCGCTTCGATGATTTCCTCCTCAGTGCAGTTGGGTTTTCCGTATGCGATGTTTTCACGAACGCTTCCTGAGAAGAGGTAAACGTCCTGTTGAACGATACCTATCTTTTCTCTGAGAGATTTTTGTGTAATGTCCTTGATGTTTATTCCGTCAACCAAAATTTTGCCGTCGTTTGCCTCGTAGAAACGGGGAATGAGGGCGCAAAGTGTGGTCTTACCGCCACCTGAAGGACCAACGAGAGCAACGCTCTCACCTGCCTTAACGTGAAGGTTGAGCTTGCAAAGAACGTTTTTGTCCGTTCCGTTGTAACGGAAGGTAAGGTCTTCAAAGGAGATATCTCCCTTAACGCTTTCGATTGCCTTTGCGTTGGGGGAGTCCTCGATATCGGGATCGATGTCCATGATCTCGCAAAAGCGCTCGATACCGGTCATACCTCTTTGGAACTGCTCTGTAAACTCAACAAGACGTCTTATGGAGTTTAAAAGCATGCTTGCAAAGAGCATGAATGCGATGAAGTCTGCACTTGTGATGGCGTTTTGCGCGAGAGAGAAAGCACCTGCAACCACAACGATTATGTAGAGAGCACCGTCAAAAAATCTTGTTGATGACTGGAAAGCTCCCATATACTTATAAACCTTTTTCTTAACTGAGAGGAAGCTTGCATTACTCTTTTCAAACTTTTCAATTTCAGTACCCTCGTTAGCGAAGGATTTTACCTCGTGGATACCGAGAAGGCTGTCCTCGACCTGGGAGTTAAGCTCACCGACGATGCGGCGGCTCTCCTTAAAGCCCTCCTTCATCTTTGTTCTGAAGCGAGTCATACAAAGAATCATAAAGGGAACGATCGCAAATATTAAAAGAGTGAGGGGAATATTTATCGTGCAAAGGATGGCAAAGGATGCGATTATTTTTATGCCTGCGATAAAGAATTCCTCGGGGCAATGGTGAGCAAATTCGGTAACGTCAAAGAGGTCACTTGTGATTCTTGACATAAGAGTACCGATTTTTGTGTTATCGTAATATGAAAATGAAAGCTTTTGAAGATGTGAGAAGAAGTCCCTTCTCATATCGGTTTCAATTTTTGTTCCCATGATATGGCCTGTTGATGCCATATAGTAATAAGCCGCGGTGTCGATAAGACGAAGCACGAGATAGATAGCGCCGCAGGTGATAATAAAGCCAGGTGTCAAAGAAGCAACGTCTGTTTCGGCTCTTCCTGTGATTTCACGCGCGATAAGGGGGAGAACGATTTCAACCACCGTTGTAAGTGCCGCGCAGAGAAGGTCCAGCACAAGTATTCCCTTGTATTTTTTGTAGTAGGGCAAAAATCTGAATAAAAGTTCACCCTTTTTCTTTTTGTTTTCCGACATTTTTGTATTCCTCTATTATCTTCTAATTATTATATTAGTATATCATACATTTTGGTAAAATTAAAGGGGTTTTTGGAAAATGTTATAATAATTATTGACTTTTTTTAGTGCACGGACTATAATAAAGCAAATAAGACAAGGAGGACTTGGATATGAATGCTGTTTTTAAGATTTCAAATAAGGAAATTACAACTGAAAGACTTATATTGCGTGCATTCAGAGAGTCCGATCTTTTTGATTTTTATGAATATGCGTCCGTCAAGGGCGTTGGAGAAATGGCTGGATGGGAGCACCATAAAGGCATTGAAAAAAGCGTTGAAATCCTTGATATGTTCATCAATGAGGATAAGACCTTTGCCATTTGTTTAAAGGAGAATGGCAAGGTGATTGGCTCGCTTGGCATAGAAAAATACGGGCTTGAAGATAAGCTGACTGAATTTGACGGATATTGTGGCAGAGAGATAGGCTTTGTTTTAAGCAAGGATCATTGGGGAAAGGGACTTATGCTCGAGGCGGTAAAAGCCGTTATTGATTATTTGTTTGATGAGCTTGATTTTGATTTCTTGCTTTGTGGATATTACAATTTCAATCTTCAGTCCAAAAGGGTGCAAGAAAAATGTGGATTCAAGCCATATCGCGAGCTCACTATGGAAACGCGAATGGGTACGAAGGAGAAGGGCACACTCAACCTTATTATCAATCCCCAAAAGAATATAAAATTCAACTTTTCGCATCCCGAAACGTTGATTTATGAGTAATCAATGGCAGGTCTGTACGCAGACCTGCCTTAATTTATATCAAAAAGGGACTCCGTTTGGAGTCCCTTGATTTTTTATTTTCTAAGTGTCAAGCCGAGCTGGTGCTCAAGAGATGAAAGGATCTTTGAGCTTACCTTATCTGCTTCTTCAACTGTGAGTGTTCTGTCTGCGGCGCGAAGAGTTACACGGAAGGAAACTGACTTCTTGCCCTCACCAAGCTGAGCACCACGGTAGATGTCGAAGAGCTTAACGTCTTCAACGAGCTTACCGCCTGCCTTTGCAATTACTGCTGAGAGCTTACCAACCTCAAGTGCTTCGTCACAAACGAATGAGAAGTCACGGGTGGATGCAGGGAATTTAGGAAGGGGCTTGTATTCGATAACTGTATCACAGTGATCAAAGATTGCATCAAAATCAAGCTCTGCAGCATAAACGGGAGCATTAAAGCCATAGTTTTGTGCTGTGAGAGGATGAAGCTGACCAAAGATACCAAGCATTTCGCCGTCTGCTGCCACAAGCTTTGCGCAACGGCCGGGGTGGAATGTTGCGTTATCACTAACTGCAACGTATTCAACTCCCTTGATTCTGCCAAGAGCAAGTGCGCCTTCTATTACGCCCTTCATTGTGTAGAAATCAACGTTGCCGTACATACCGAGAGTAAGAACGTTGGTTTCGCAAGGAAGGTCATCCTCTTCCTCTGCAGGAATATAGATATTACCCATTTCATAGAGCATTACGTCCTCGTTGCCCATATTGTTGTTGAGCGCGAGAGTCTCCATCATAGAGGGAAGAGCTGTAATTCTCATAATGCTTGTATCTTCACCGAGAGGATTGGAGATAACTACTGAGCGTCTTACGTCTTCGCCTTCGGGAAGACGAATCTTATCGTAGTATCTGGGGCTGATGAATGAGAATGTTGTGATCTCGTCAAGTCCCATTCCACAAAGAGCATCGGACATATCCACCTTGAGCTGCTGCTTGGGAGTTCTGCCCCCCGCTGTGTTTTCTGCCTTGATCTTTGAGGATTTGATATCGTTATAGCCGTAGATTCTGATAATCTCTTCGGCAATATCGTTCATACAAGTGAGGTCATTTCTGAAGGAAGGAACGGTGATGATGCCGTTTTCAACCTTGCACTCAAGCTTTGTGAGAGTTTCAACCATGAATGCTTCGTCGATCTCAACACCAAGGAATTCGTTGATAGCCTTGGGATTAAGAGGAAGAGTGATGGGCTCCTTCTTGCCGGGGTAAACGTCGATAGTTCCGTCAACAACGTCACCTGCACCGAGAAGCTCAACAAGCTCGCAGGCTCTCATAAGACCTGCCATTGCGTTTTCGGGATCAAGTCCCTTTTCAAAGCGGCCGGAGGATTCTGTTCTCATGCCGTTCTTCTTTGCTGTAACACGAACGGAAGCACCGTCGAAGTTAGCACTTTCAAATACTACTGTTGTAGTTGTATCCTTGATTTCAGAGTTTTCACCACCCATAACGCCTGCAAGAGCAACTGCCTTGCTTTCGTCTGCGATAACGAGCATTGAGGAGTCGAGAGTATGCTCCTTGGAGTCAAGGGAGATAAAGCCTTCACCGTCGTTTGCACGTCTTACCTTGATTTCTGCACCGTTAAGGCAGGAGTAATCAAATGCGTGCATGGGCTGACCGTATTCAAGCATTACGTAGTTTGTGATGTCAACGATGTTGTTGATGGGACGAACACCGCTTGCGCGAAGTCTCATTCTGAGCCACAAGGGAGAGGGAGCAATCTTAACGTTCTTAACTACCTTTGCTGCATAACGGGCACAAAGGTCGGGAGCCTCGATGCCTACCTTGAGGTAATTATCAATGTTATCGCCGTCGTTAGCACCCTTAACAGTGGGAGTGGGGCAGGACCATTCTCTGCCAAAGCTTACTGCAGTCTCTCTTGCAAGACCGATAACGGAAAGACAGTCGGGACGGTTAGATGTGATTTCAAATTCAACGCTTGTGTCACAAAGGAGAAGAGCTTCTCTTACGTCCTTGCCAACGTATTCTGCAAATTCCTCGCCGAGAATGAGAATTCCGTCACCCTCATAACCGGGCATATCGTGTTCGGTAAGACCGAGCTCGTGGTAGGAGCAGAGCATACCGTAGGATTCAACGCCACGAAGCTTGCCGGGCTTGATTGTGATATCACCGGGGAGGTGTGCTACTGGGATCGCAGCAGGAACGATGTCACCCTCGTGAACGTTCTGCGCACCTGTAACGATCTGAACTGTTTCTGTGCCGATATTAACCTGGCAAACCCAGAGGTGGTCACTGTTTTCGTGACGAGCCATCTTTTCAACGCGTGCAACGATAACGTTCTGCACGTCGTCGCCAAGCTTTTCATAGCCCTCGACCTTTGAGCCTGTGTCTGTCATTCTGTCGCAATATTCTTTAATTTCAATTCCGTCTGTGTTGACGAAATCGTTAAGCCATTTAATTGAAAGATTCATTCTTCTTACCTCCTAATTAAAACTGATGTAAGAATCTAACGTCGTTCTCGTAGAGAAGACGGATATCGTTTACGTGGTACTTGAGCATCAAAATTCTTTCAACGCCCATACCGAATGCAAAGCCTGAGTACTCCTCGGGATCGATTCCACAGTTGCGAAGAACGTTGGGATGTACCATGCCTGCGCCGAGAATTTCAATCCAACCCTCGCCCTTGCAAAGACGGCAGCCCTTGCCGCCGCAAGCGAAGCAGGAAACGTCGACCTCGGCCGACGGCTCGGTGAAGGGGAAGTGGTGAGGACGGGAACGGATGCGCGTCTGCTCACCGAACATGGTCTTGGCAAACAGAGCGAGCGTCGCGCGCAGGTCTGCCATGGTAACGCCCTTATCAACGACCAGACCCTCAAGCTGATGGAACAGCGGCGAGTGGGTAGCGTCAACGGCGTCCGAGCGATAAACGCGGCCGGGGCTGATGATGCGGATGGGGGGCTTTTGCACCTCCATGACGCGCGCCTGAACGGGCGAGGTCTGGGAGCGGAGCAAAATCTTGTCCGTGATGTAGAAGGTGTCCTGCGTGTCGCGTGCAGGGTGATTAAGTCGGAGGCCAAGCGGTCTTAAG
>JAZRFY010000002.1:0-63014 GCA_045643885.1 Eubacteriales bacterium
TCGGCTCATCACATCCTGGGGCTTGGAGAAGGTCCCAAGGGTTCGGCTGTCCGCCGATTAAAGTGGTACGCGAGCTGGGTTCAGAACGTCGTGAGACAGTTCGGTCCCTATCTGTCGTGGGCGTTGGATATTTGAGAGGAGTTGACCTTAGTACGAGAGGACCGGGTCGAACGTACCTCCGGTGCATCAGTTGTTCTGCCAAGGGCATAGCTGAGTAGCCGCGTACGGACGGGATAAACGCTGAAGGCATCTAAGCGTGAAGCCCACCTCAAGATTAGATATCCCTCTAGACTTGATCTAGTAAGGGCACTTGAAGACTACGAGTTTGATAGGTCAGGGGTGTAAGTACAGTAATGTATTTAGCTGACTGATACTAATAGCCCGAGGGCTTGAACCTTCCAAGGTTTCAAGCGTTACACAATTACTTGAGTTTCTACTCTCTTTCCTAATTCTTTATTCGGTTTTCAATGCTCAGTCGTGCAAACATAAGCACCTGATTTCAGGTGCTTTTTTATTTTGTTATAAAAATATATTGAAAATTTGAAATAATTGTGATAAAATAGTAATGATAACATGCCGACGGGCTTAAACGAAGGACCTCACTATGAAAAAGAAAGTCTTAATAGGAATTATTATTGCACTTATCGTTGTTGTTGCATCTACTGTTACTATTGCTAGATTTGAAAACGCTGATGATACACTTACAACATCAACTACAACCTCTCAAAACAAGCCAACAGTTACTACCACTACCACAACAACTACCACAACAACAACTACCACTACCACAACAACAACCACAACAACTACTAGAAGACCAACAACTACAACTAGTCAGAGTTCACAAGATCCGTCTGTAGATCCTAGTGTAGGCTCTGAAGGACTTGAGCTTGCGCTCAATAGTGATAATTTAAGTTATTATGTTAAGGATACCGGTGAATGTACTGATGTCAATATTGTTATTCCAAGTGAGTATATGGGCCTTTCTGTTACTAGAATAGGAGTGGACGCATTTTCTTTTGATAGTAAAATTAAATCTGTAGTAATTCCGGATAGTGTAACAATTATTGATAATCAAGCTTTTGCGCGTTGTTATTCACTTGCTAATGTTAATATTCCTAATAGTGTAACAACTATTGGTAAGCATGCATTTTATGAGTGCAACATTTCAAGTATATATATTCCTGAAAGTGTGTCAAGTATTGGGTATGCTGCTTTTAATGCTTGCAAACTGCTTACAAAGATAGAGGTTGATGAAGATAATCAATATTTCAAGTCTATTGATGGTAATATTTATACTAAGGATGCAACAACATTGATGTGGTATGCAATAGGAAAGAAAGCTGATACATTTACAATTCCTAGTACAGTAACGAGAATTGAGGATGCTTTTGCTAATTCAGAAAATCTTAAACACATAAAGATTCCTAGCGGAGTGATAAGTATTAGCGATTGGTCATTCCGTAATTGTTCTTCTTTAACAACCTTGGATTTTGACGGAACTATAGAACAGTGGAAAACAATCGATAAAGCTGATTATTGGGATGATGGCACTCCGGATTATGTAATCCATTGTACAGACGGAACAATTGCAAAAGACGGTACAATTACATATAATAACTAACATATACTTCAAAATTGATTTTGGGTATATCGGTGGATTAAATTACAAATGATAAAAGGAGCACCTCAGTGCTCCTTTTTTGTTTATGATAGACGCTCTTATTTATATGTAAATACTTTACGATTGGATTATTATTAAATATCGAGTGCAGGGCAAAAAATATGTGTTTTCGTGTTTACTATCTTGACATCTCCTATGTGTTTGGGGTATAATATAGTATAAAATATGGGGACTATACTCCTATGAAAGATTGCGAGGAATTGTAATGAACGAAGCAAGAATCAAAGAATTGAAAAACATTGCAAACAGCGTAAGAATTGGCATTATTGACTCTACTCATGCAGCAAAGTCAGGACATCCCGGTGGCTCACTTTCCATTGCCGACATTCTTACCTATTTATATTTTGAAAAGATGAATATTGATCCCGCAAATCCCAAGATGGATGGCAGAGACAGATTTGTTCTCTCCAAGGGACACACAGCTCCGGGTCTTTATTCTACACTTGCACACAGAGGATTTTTCCCCGTGGAGGATCTTATCACTCTTCGTAAGATTGATTCATATCTTCAGGGACATCCCGATATGAACAAGATTCCCGGCATCGATATGTCTGCAGGCTCCTTGGGACTTGGAATTTCTACAGCTTGTGGCATGGCACTTGCAGGAAAGATCGACAACAAGGATTATCGCGTTTACACTATCATCGGTGACGGTGAGAGCGAGGAAGGTCAGGTTTGGGAGGCAGCAATGTTTGCAGCTCACTACAAGCTCGACAATCTTTGTGTTATCCTTGACCTCAACGGTCTTCAGATTGACGGACCTATTACCGAGGTTATGAATCCCACTCCTCACGACAAGAAGTTTGAGGCATTTGGATTCCACGTTATCACGATTGACGGACACGATTTCAATCAGATAGAAGCTGCTTTTGCAGAGGCAGAAACAGTTAAAGGTCAGCCCACAGTAATTATCGCAAAGACAATCAAGGGCAAGGACGTTTCCTTTATGGAAAACTCCGTTAACTGGCATGGCGCAGCTCCCAATGACGAGCAGCATGCGCCAGCTATTGCTGAGCTTAATGAAAGATTTATATAAGGAGGGCAAGACGATGGCAGACGTTAAAAAGATTGCAACAAGAGAAGCTTATGGCGCGGCACTTTGCGAGCTTGCTCCCAAATATGATTTCGTAGTACTTGACGCAGACCTTGCGGCAGCTACAAAGACGGGAATGTTTAAAAAGCAGTATCCCGAAAGATTTTTCGATTGCGGTATTGCAGAGGGTAATATGATGAGCGTTGCCGCAGGCATCGCATCAACGGGCAAGCCTGTTTTTGCATCCTCTTTTGCAATGTTTGCATCCGGAAGAGCATTTGAGCAGGTTAGAAATTCAATCGGCTATCCCGGTCTTAATGTAAAGATTGGTGCTACTCACGGTGGCATTTCAGTTGGTGAGGATGGTGCAACACATCAGTGCAACGAGGATTTTGCAACTATGCGATCAATTCCCGGTATGGTTATCATCAATCCTGCGGATGCAGTTGAGTCACGTGCAGCGGTTGAGGCAGCACTTATCCACAACGGCCCTGTATATATGAGATTCGGTAGATATGCGCTCCCCATCCTCTATGATGAGGGTTACAAATTCGAGCTTGGCAAGGGAGTTCTTATGTCAGACGGCACTGACGTTACTCTCGTAGGCACGGGCTTTATGGTTTCGGTTGCTCTTGAGGCTCAAAAGCTTCTTGCAAGTGAAGGAATCAGTGCACGCGTTATCAATATCCATACAATCAAGCCCATCGACAAGGATATCCTTGTTAAGGCGGCCAAAGAAACGGGTGCTATCGTGACTGCTGAGGAGCACACAATCTATGGTGGACTCGGTTCTGCCGTGGCAGAGGTGCTTTGCGAGAACTGTCCTGTTCCCATGGCGAGAGTGGGTGTTGAGGATACGTTCGGACGCTCAGGAACAGTTCCTGCTCTTATGGAGTACTACGGACTTACCGCAGAAAACATTGCTAAAAAGGCAAAGGAAGTTATCGCAAGAAAGAAATAAAACAAAGGGGACGCTTGTCCCCTTAATTAAGAGGTAAAAATGCGTTATTTCAAGAACAAATTCTTTTTTATATGCATGACCGTGGTTCTTTGCCTGACGGTCTTTTCCGTCGTGCTTTCTGCAAGCGGACACGCATGGTTTTTGAAGGACGCTTTAAACGTCATCTCGACTCCGTTCAGAGTGGCATTTGACTATTGCGCTGACGGGATCAAGGGATTTTCCGAATATTTTACTGAATTTGATAGAATATCCAAGGAAAACGAGCAGTTAAGACAGGAAAACGATGAGCTTAAGGGTCTTAAAAGTGAAATTGAGGTGCTTAAGGAGGAAAATGCCTGGCTTCGCGATTTCCTTGAGATAAAGAATCACAATACTACCTTTGAGTTTGCCGATGCAACTGTGATAGGCAAGAGTGCAGGCTCAGTCAATTCCACTATCACTGTCAATAAGGGATCGCTTCACGACATTGAAGTCGGAATGACCGTTATTAACGGTCAAGGGCTTGTTGGAAGAATTATGGAGGTTGGTCTTACCTCGAGTGAGGTCATCTGCATAACCGATATTTCAGCCTCTGCAGGAGCCATCATCGAAAGAAGTGCTCTTTCGGGCATCATCGAGGGCTATTCAAACGGAAAATGCCGATTCCTTTATACTACGGGACTTTCTGATTTTGAGGACGTTGCAGCAGGCGACTCCGTTATAACGAGTGGTAAGGGCAGTATATACCCTTACGGACTTAAAATTGGCACTGTAGTTGAGGTGAAAATTGACGATGCGAGTCGTTCAGTTATTGCAACGATAGAAACTGCAGTAAATTTTGAAGATATTAGCAGAGTAATGATTATAAAATCATTTACGGTTGAATAATATGAGAAAAGAAGAGAAAAGAGAAAGAATAGCTCAGATAATCTCTGAGCTGAAAAAGATATACCCCGAAGCTATTTGTGCGCTTGAGTTTGGAGGTGCTCCGTGGAAGCTTCTTGTTATGGGAAGGCTCTCGGCACAGTGTACGGACGCTCGCGTGAACATTGTTTGCAGAGAGCTTTTTGCAAAATATCCTACTTGTGAAGCATTGGCGGCGGCAGAGTATAGTGATATAGAAGAGATAATCCGTCCCTGTGGATTGTTTCGCACCAAGGCGCAAAGCATAAAGAACGCATGCTCCATGCTTTGTAACGAGTATGCAGGACAGTTGCCCGACGATATGGATGAGCTTTTGAAATTCCCGGGTGTTGGACGAAAGATAGCCAATCTTTTGCTTGGGGATATATTTCATAAGCCTGCCATCGTTGCAGATACACATATGATAAGAATTTGTGGAAGATTTGGTATGTATCCTCAAAAGCTTAAGGATCCTCATAAGGTAGAAATTATTATGAGTGAGCTTGTTGCGCCTGAGGAGCAAAGCGATCTTTGCCACAGAATAGTTCAATTCGGAAGAGACGTGTGTTCTGCACGCGCCCCGAAATGTGACGAGTGTCCAATTGCACATCTTTGTGAGATGGGGAGGAAAAAATAATGTTTGAAAAGAATATTACCTTTATCGGAATGCCAGGTGCCGGTAAAAGCACAGTTGGTGTTGTTGTTGCAAAGCTTCTTTGCATGACGTTCATCGATGCCGACCTTCTCATTCAGAATAAGGAGAAAAAAAGACTCAGCAAAATTATAGAGGAAAAGGGAAACGAGGGCTTTTTGAAGCTTGAAAACGACGTTCTTGCTGGCTTGAACGTGCATAATTCCGTTATTTCAACGGGAGGTAGTGCGATTTTTGGCAAGGAGGCTATGGAGCATCTTAAAAAGACTTCCACAGTAGTTTACATAAAAGTACCCTTTGAGGTTATTCAAAAGCGCCTTGGCAGCTTAAAGCGTCGTGGAGTCGTATTGGAAGAGGGACAAACGTTAAAGGACGTATACGACGTTCGTACTCCTCTTTACGAAAAATATGCCGATATCGTTATCGAATCCGACAATGATATGGATATTCAGGACACCGCAATGAAAATAGCAGAGTACTTTGAAAAATGATAAATTTCGGAGGAACGAGAATGCCTATTAAACGTATCACAATGCTTAAACGCTTGCTTGATATAAATAATAGTAGGCATGGACTCGTTCCTCCGAATTTTGGTAAGCCAAGCATTGATAAGCCCCTTGAAAAAACGAAGCTTAGTTTTAATGAATTGGCATGTCAAAATATCTCACCACATCATATTGCCTCGTTTTTAGAGGAGCTTTCTTCAGAAGAATCCTTAAATCTTCACAACCTGATAATAGCAAAGGATGAAAAAATTCTTTTCAAAGCATACTTTGGGGCAAATAGAGAGGGAGTCTGGAAATCGACCTTCTCCGCGTGCAAAAGCGTTGTATCGATTGCCATCGGAATGCTTGTGGATGAGGGCAAGCTAACGCTTGATATGACGCTTGGAGATATATTTTCCAACGAAATGAGGTCATTTTTAATGGCGAGAACGAAAAACATCACCGTGTATGACCTTCTCACCATGAAAACGGGTATTACGGTACTCGAGGAAACGGGTGCAATGAACGAAAGTGAGTTGTTTAAGGCATACTTAAGCACTCCTCCCTCCTATGAGCACGGAAAAAGATTTTTCTATAATAGCACAAATACCTACATGCTTTCTTGTATTATAAAAAAGATGAGTGGAGCTTCACTCACTGACTATCTTGAGCCGAGATTGTTTTCTCCGCTTGGTATAAAGGATTATTATTGGACCAAGAGTGCAGAGGGAATTGAGTTTGGAGGATGGGGACTTTATATAGAGCCCTGCGATTTTGCTAAAATAGGACTTATGCTCATAAATGGTGGCGTGTGGCAAGGAAAGCGTATAATTTCCGAAAAATATGTCAAAAACGCCACAAAAAAGCACGTAACTGTGACCGACTCCGAATGTACCTTTGATTATGGGCTGCATATGTGGGTAAACAATGAGGAGGATCAATTCCTTTTTAACGGTATGCTTGGGCAAAACGTTTGGGGATTCAAGAAAAATGGAATCGTTATAGTGAGCAATGCAGGAAACGATGAGTTGTTTCAGCACAGCAGATTTTTTGAAATCGTAAATAAATATTTCAACAGAGAATTTACAGAGCCTCTAAAAAATCGTTTTCGCGATAGTCGTCATTTAAAACGCGTGGTGAAGAGGATTGAAGGAGTAAATGGCTTCAGACCTTGCTCTTGCCTTGAAAAATTAAGGCATAGGTTTGCCCATCTTCCAAAGGAGTGCTATGAATTAAGTGATAAGACTTATGTGTCAAATGATAAAAGAATGCCCACTGTTGGACTTTTGCCACTTGTATGGCAAGTTGTAGAAAACAATTATATAAGTGGCTTCAAAGCTATAAAATTCAAAATTATAGATGGAAAATACTATGTAATATATTCGGCACAAAATGAAGAATATTGCTTTCAAATCGGCTTTGGAAGACCCGAGTATACAAGTCTATACATTTGCAACACGCCGTTTTATATAGGAGTGATTGGGGAATTTACCTTCAACGAAGATAACGAAAAGGTTTTTAAAATCAGAATTGATTTTCTGGAAACTCCGTGTTCGATTATATTGAAATTCGTCTATCACAGGGACTATTTTGAGGTCTTTCAAAAGGAGATTCCGGGCAAAAACTTTGTATATAACCGAGTTATGAGTATCAAAAAGGGAATAGCTCAGACTCCGATCATAGGTGGTATCAGTGATCTTGCCCCCGATGACATCATTGAGCATCAGATAGAAAAAATGCTTGAATTTAAATTCAAGCTAAGAGAGAAAAAATAGGCGGATCGTTCGTCATTTTCAACAAATAGGTGGTGTTGTCATTATACTTTTTGTACAAAGGGGAAAATCGGTTCTAAACCCTTTGACAAATTGCAAAAAATTGTATATAATGTACGAGTAAAATAAAATCTATAAAGGAGAATGACTGATGAATAAGGTATTTTGCAAGGTTACTTATGATACAGAGGTAGATACTCTTGTAAAGAAGGTTACTGTAAGCTACTACGGTGATCCCGCAGGTTATGAAGAGATTCTTTTCGTAACAGCTAAGGGCAACTACTATCTCTACGGTAACGGCGGCGCTGAGTCCGTTTATCCCACAGAGAGCATCAAGAGAATGAGCAAGGCAAACGCTGAAGCTTGGCTTGAAGCAAACAAATAATTTACATTGAGGAGCCTACGGCTCCTCAAAATGCACCAATGGCGGAATTGGCAGACGCGCCAGACTTAGGATCTGGTGTCCCCGACGTGAAGGTTCAAGTCCTTTTTGGTGCACCATACAAAACAAATCCGAACCTTACGCGTGGTGGAGGGGTTCGGATTTTATTTTTACTGTTTATTGCAACGTCGCAGGGTGGTTATCACTTTGCGATGTTTTTTCGTTTTTGATTATAAAAATATATAATGTTAATTCTAAATAAATAAAAAATATGTTGATATATGGAATTCTTTGTGCTATAATGTGAAAAAAAACGGAGGTGTATAATATGAAAAAAATATTACTTTTAATTCTTTCACTTGTTTTGATCATCTCTCTTGCATCCTGTGAATTCTTTGATATCAACACAGAAACAACAACTGAAAGCACCGGTGAGCCTACACAGGCTATCACAAGACCAACAACAACTAATCCCACAACCACCAATAAGGGTAGCTCAAGTGATCCCGAGGTGGATAAGCATTTATATAATACCTTCACCGCTAGTGAAATCAATACGATGAAGGAGCTTTTTGGTGAAGCAATTCCTTTCATTCCTAACGACGAATATTATTTTGAGGTTAGTGCCGAGGATCTTGACGATGGTACGTCAGTAGTTCTTGCAAACTTTTATGCCTTCGGCAACACAAAGGCAGAGTTTGAGTCGTATAGAACAAAATTCTCAGGCTATACCTATGATGGCACAGAAGAGGACGAGTACGGTGACCTTTGGTATTATTATACCTCGGCAGATGACTCATACTACGTTGATCTTTCCTATTACTACTATGAGGGTGAATATGTAGTTGACGTTTATGCATATATTTACACCGAATCCGATAATTCCGGTAGTGGAAGCACCGGCACAAATAAAACCTTTACTGCGTTCACATCCGACGAAAAGGCACTTTTTACAAGAGTAGTGGGCACAGTTATCCCATTCCTTGCAAACAATGATTATTACGTTGAAGAATATGAGTACGACTATGAGGACGGTGAAAAAGAGGTAGGCATCAACTTCTACACCTATGGCAACACCCAGGCAGAGTTTGATGCTTATAGAGCATTGTTCTCAAGCTATACCTTCCGCGGCACAGAAAAAGACGACTACGGCGACACATGGTATTTCTATGATGCTAAGGATGACTCACACTATGTTGATATGTCCTACTATGAAACGTATGACGGTTACGTAGTTGACGTATACGTTTATTACATTACTGAATCAGGCAACTCCGGAAGTGGATCGGGTAGTGGCTCTACCACAACTCCCGAAAACGTTCTTACAAACGACGGTGCAGGTCTTCCTGAGGGCGCAAACGGCGTTTATAACGTGGATTTTACTGACGCAGAGCATGTAAAGGACGTAACCGACCAGGGCTATTATCTTGACGGTTGCCCCACAACAGGTTCTCCTGCAGTACTTGTAATTCCCGTTCAGTTTAGTGACTCTATGGCTGAGGACAAGGGATACACAACCGACGCGTTGGTTGACGCCTTCTCTAAGGGAGGAGAGACCGACTATTACTCCGTATACGATTACTATTATATCTCAAGCTACGGTCAGCTCACACTTGATATTACTGTTCTTGATTACTGGTTCACTCCCAAATATGACAGTGAATATTACTATGAGGCTACTTACTATTATTACGACTCAGAGGTAGAGATTGGTGACCAGCTCGTTTTGGATGAGGCTCTTGCATATCTTGCAGGCATTATGGACCTTTCAAAATTTGACTCCGATAATAACGGCATCATCGACTCAGTAGTTCTTATCAATACACTTGATATCGGTGAAGAGAATTTCTATTGGGCTTATCGCTATTGGAACATCTATACCGATGACGAGGGATATTATTATGAATATGACGGTGTAAGCGCAAACGATTACATGTGGGCATCATATCAGTTCCTTTATGAAGGCTATGATGCAGAGGGTAATTTTGACGTTTCCGACTCTTCCGTTAGAAATACATACACCTATATTCACGAATTCGGTCACATTTTGGGACTTGATGACTACTATGACACTGCATACGTAAACGATCCCCTTGGTGGATGCGATATGATGGACGCTATGACAGGTGACCACAATGCTTTCTCCAAATTCAATCTTGGTTGGATTACAACGTCAAGACTTGTTACAACCGACACAAGCGTAACACTTACTCTTGAGGACTTCTCAAAGAACGGTGATACGATCATTCTTGCAAATAACTGGGACGAACAGCTTGGTGCATATCAGGAATACTACGTTCTCGTTTATTACACCAATAACGGTCTTAACGCAGGTGATGAGTATGGATACTTCGCACGCGACGGTATCGTTGTTTACCACGTAAATGCTTCTCTTTGCGTTGAGGACTATTCCGGTGAAACATATTATGATATCTATAATACCAATACGGACGTTTCCGATCCTTACGGCTACGGAACGGAGAATAACCTTATCGAGATTGTAAAATCCGGTGAGGATACGTTTACCTATATTGTAGGAAGCACGTTCGTCGGTGAATATCTTGACGGCGGAGATAAGCTTGGATATACGTTTACTATTGATTCTATCACAAGTGAATCCGCAACCATCACATTTACTGCTCAGTAAATAAAATTAAAAAGGCTTGGGAATTTCCCAAGCCTTTATTTTATCTTTTTTTGCCAAGCTCCCAAAATGCGATAGCGCCTGCGGCACCAACGTTGAGTGAATCCACCCCGTGAGCCATAGGTATTTTCACCGTGTAGTCGCAATCCTCAATGGTTTTGGGTGTCAAGCCCGTACCCTCTGTACCAAGGATTATGGCAAGCTTTTCTTCCTTGTGAAGCGTCTCGTCATCGATGTCGACAGTATCGTTGCGAAGAGCCATTGCAAGAGTTTTGAAGCCGAGATTTTTCAATCTTTGCATGCCACTTGGCCAGTCGTTTTTGCTTTCACCGATTCTTGTCCACGGAACTTGGAAAACTGTGCCCATGCTGACTCTTACTGCGCGTCTGCAAAGGGGATCGCAGCAGGTTGGAGTAACAAGCACGGCATCGATGTTGAGCGCAGCGGCTGATCTGAAAAGAGCACCGATATTTGTTGAGTCGGTGATCTCCTCGAAAACGGCAATTCTTCTTGCATTTTTGCAAAGCTCCTCAACAGTTGAAAGAGAAGGACGGCGCATAGCTGCAAGTGAACCGCGCGTAAGCTCAAAACCCGTCAAATTTGTGAGAAGCTCGCGACTTGCCGTGTATATGGGCGTATTTTCGGGTAATTTTGCAATTATATTGTCCACAGAGCCACTTTTGATAAGTCTTTCATCGGTGAGCATCGACACGGGCTCGCATCCCGAGTTCATCGCCACCTCGATAACTGTGGGGCTTTCTGCTATAAATATTGCCTTTTCAGGCTCAAGCTTGTTTCTCAACTGAGTGCCCGTAAGTCTTATATAGGGATCAAGAGCACTGTCGTTTATATCTGTTATATTGATAATATTTGCCATAGCTTTTCCTTTGAAATTTGATATATTTATTGTAACTCTTTTTTTAAAAAAAGTCAACAAATTAATGAATAAAACGATTGACAAAGAGAAAGAATTTTGATATAATTTACTCAACTAAAGGTTGATTTGGAGGTATTATGAGAACTCAAGGCGAAAGAATCAAAAAGCTTAGAAAAAGCAAGGGCGTAACACAGCGCGAGCTTGCTCAAAGACTTGGAATAAGTGAACAAGCAGTTTCCAAATGGGAAAAGAATCTTTCCAATCCCTCCACTAAAAATCTTTTGCAAATCGCAAAGATTTTTAACGTTTCTATAACTTATTTTTATCAATCCGAGGAATCTCAAAGCAAAAAGCTCACAAGAGAGAAGGGAATGTCCTCCCTTCGCGAGCTTTACAAGATAGGCAGAGGCCCTTCAAGCTCGCACACAATAGGTCCGGAGCGTGCGTGCTTGCGATTTAAGAGTGAGAATCCCGCTGATAGCTATAAGGCTATTCTTTACGGCTCACTTTCTAAAACTGGCAAGGGACACGGAACGGATTACGTTATAGAGCAAACCTTTTTGCCCAAGGTGTGCGAGGTGGAATTCGACTTTGATACCGAGTGCACCGTTCATCCCAACACAATGGACCTTATTGCGATAAGTGGGGGAGAAGTGATTGCAAAGCAACGTTTTTATAGCGTTGGTGGGGGAAGCATTGTAGCAGAAGGTGAAAAACTTGCTAAAAGTCAGATGATTTACCCACTCGACACATTTAAGGATATAGCTGAATATTGCCGTGAACACAATATGAGAATTTGGGAATATGCCTTTATAATAGAGGGCGAGGGTTTCTATGCTCATATGGAAAATATTTGGAAGGCAATGAAGGATTCTATCGAAGCAGGACTTTGCGACGAAGGAATTTTGCCCGGTGGTCTTGGCGTTCACAAAAAAGCAAAGCAGCTTTTCAATACCTATAAAGAGGATGAAAATCGAGAAACTCGTGAGGATAGACTCGTTTGTGCATTTGCATTTGCCGTGGGTGAGCAAAATGCAGGTGGTCAAAGAATCGTAACTGCACCCACTTGTGGTGCAGCAGGTGTTTTGCCCGCGGTAATGCTTTATCATCAGCAAAAAAAGAATGCAAGTGATGACGATATCATCAAGGCACTCACCACTGCAGGAGTTATTGGAAATCTCATCAAGCACAATGCTTCAATCTCAGGTGCAGAGTGTGGATGCCAGGCAGAGGTAGGAAGCGCTTGCTCAATGGGTGCTGCAGCTCTTGCGGAGCTTTACGGCATGGATATAGACAAAATCGAATATGCGGCAGAGATAGCTCTTGAGCATCATTTGGGACTCACATGCGATCCCATTTGCGGTCTTGTACAGATACCCTGTATCGAGCGTAATGCAGTTGCGGCAATGAGAGCAATAAACGCAACAAACCTTGCAAATCTTCTCTTTGATACAAGAAAAATATCCTTTGACAAGGTAGTTATTGCTATGAAGGAGACAGGCGACGATATGTCCCCTGCATATAAAGAAACAAGTGAAGCAGGACTTGCAAAGATTGCTGTTAAATAAGCATATAATGTAATAAAAAAGAGGTAATCATATAATGAATATAGTTGTATTAGCAGGTGGACTCAGTATGGAGAGGGATGTTTCCCTGGCATCTGGCTCACTCATCGCAAACGCATTAAGAGATGCAGGACACAATGCTATTTTAGTCGATCTCTATTTTGGAATAGATAGCGATAAAATGAATTTTTCAAACATCGAGGGAAGATATGAATATAAGATTCCCGAGATAGCTCCTGATCTTGATGCCCTTGTTGCCTCCAACAAAGGAAGAAAGAATCCCGTTGGTGAAAACGTTGTTGAGCTTTGCAAAATGGCAGACGTAACGTTTATGGCACTGCACGGTGGTGTTGGCGAGAACGGTAAGCTCCAGGCTCTTCTTGAGATGAACGGAGTTAGATTTACCGGCAGCTCATCCGTTGGATGTATGCTCTCTATGGATAAGATCATTTCCAAGGAGCTTGTTGCAAAGGACAAAATCCCCACAGCCGAATGGCTCACAAATAAGGATTCAAGAGATGCACTTTGTGGTCTTATTCCTTGCTTTGTAAAGCCTGCAGATAATGGCTCAAGCGTTGGTGTAACGAAGGTGACAAGCAAGGATGAGCTTGAAAATGCACTTGACGAGGCAGAGAAATTTTCAGAAAACGTGCTTGTTGAAAAGCAGGTTGTGGGAAGAGAATTTTCAGTTGGTGTGCTTGACGGCAAGGCATTGCCCCCCATCGAGATAATCGCAACGGGTGAATTTTATAACTATAAGGTAAAATATCAGGCAGGACTTGCCCGTGAAATTTGCCCTGCGCCCATCAGTGAGGAGCTTACAAGAAAGCTTCAGTCCTATGCAGAAAGAGCACATAGGGTATTAAGACTTGGCTCATATTCAAGAATCGACTTTATTCTTGATGCCAATGACGAGTTTTTCTTCCTTGAAGCAAACGCGCTTCCCGGAATGACACCCACAAGCCTTCTTCCTCAAGAGGCTGCAGCAGCGGGAATGAATTATACCGAGCTTTGCTTAAAGCTTATTGAACTTGCATAACAAAAAGCAGTTGCAATTGCAACTGCTTTTTTTATTTGATAATTTTCTTGACCTTGGTTAAAAATTCTTCATCTCCACAAAATATTGTGCTTTCCGTGGGCTTGATAATGTCATCATCCTTGGTTATTATCTTATATTTCATGTTGTGATGAAGCACAAAATCAGCATCTCCAAGTCTTAAAAATACGCTTGGGAAAATGGAATAAAGTGTGAGGTCGTAAATATCACTGGCATTCTTTAGTCCCTTTGCAATTTGTGATTTTGCAACGGAAAAGACAAGACCTGAAGCTTCGATTGCAAGATGTGCAAGAGAAATCGACCTTTGATCGATTGTGGGAATATGATAGGGATAATCATAGTGGAATATATCCGTTCCAAAAATCGATGCCGACTTTATGGTTATCTTATTTCTTGATGCATAGCAAATGCTTGCTCCGTTTGGTGCCTTTTGAGAGGGAATAAAGGAAAAGTCATCCACTTGGCTTTGTGCCACGATATATTTGGTTTGGCTTGGAGATAGAGAAACCATCTCTTTGATTTCCTTATCGTTGTCAATGGCAAGCATGATTGCAAAGGGAGAAAGATATGTAATCGCCTTTGTATATTGCTCCTTAGTGACGTCTAAAAGAAGATAATCGTTATTATCAAGAAGATAAAGTGCCAAAATAAGCAAAAGATCTTCATTTGATATCATTTTCTTGCACTTTTTGAGGATTTTGTCAGCCGTGTCGCAAAGAGTATCGATATCAGTCTTAGTTGAGAAAACGAATCTGTTTTTCAAATCAAGACAAGGTGCGCACGAATATCTTTGGTGTGGGATATCGCAGCATCGCATCACCGATGAAAGAAATGACAAAGCATTTCCCGTACTGTCACCCACTGACAAAATGATTTTTGACTTGATGCCATGAGGCATCAAGTCAAATGGGAAATCATTATTAATAAAATCGTTTTGCGATAAGAATTTTTTAAGATTTTTATAAGTCATTATTCACCAAGTAAGAATTTTTTAGCTATCTCATATTCCTGCTTTGCGGCATCTGCTTTTTTGAGATTTGCAGGTGAATTGGGCTTTTTGATTGCACGAAGAAGAATGTTTTTGGGAGTTTCTTCGGGATCAATAAGCTCAACTGCCACACAGGAATAGTTGTTTGCCTCAAGTCTTTTAAGTCTTAAAGCATCGGTTGCGGCATCGCAAAGCTTTTGACGAAGCATGGAATGCTCGGTAACGAAAGAAAGAGCCTTGCAATTTATGGTGTGGTTAAGCTCGTGATGGCAGCAGGGAGTCGAAAGGATTACCTTTGCCTCCTCCTTGATTGCCTTGTCAAGCACGATATCAGTTGCTATATCACACGCGTGAAGGGAGATAACAAGATCGGGCTTTCTCTTGCATTCATAAAGGGTAATATCACCGCAAAAGAATTCAAGACCGTCAAATCCTATATCAGTTGCCACTTTGTTGCAATATTCGATAACGTCTGCCTTCAAGTCAATGCCATACATTTTAACGTCGCGCCCCATGACGTTCTTGAGATAATGATATACTGCGAAGGAAAGATAGCTCTTTCCACAGCAAAGGTCGTATACCACAAGCTCACCGTCTTGAGGAAGGTGGGAATATATGTCCCTTACGTTTTCAACGAATTTGTTTATCTGACGGAATTTTGATTGCTTTTTATCATAAATTCTTCCGTTTTTATCACTAACACCAAGGTACTGCAAGAAGGGAGCGGAGCCGTTTATAATGTGGTTCTTTTCGTGGTTGTTGCCCTTTATCTCAGCTTTGGAAATGCTTGAAGAATTCATCTTTTGCATTATGGCATTGAAACCGATTAACGTGATTTTGCCCGATTTTGAAGATTTCAGCTCACAGTCACCTGCAGTAGTGATAAGATTCACCTGCATAGATGAATCAACCATCTCGCAAAGTCTTATGAGTGAGCCTTGGTCAAGAGCAACATTTTCGTGCTTTGCCTTGTTGTCTGTATGAAAGCTTTCTGCCTGAAGACAGTGCTTTCCTGATATGTTTTTAAGTGTGAGAACGATTTTTACAATGCTTTTGTCCTTGCATTTTGAAAATACAGCCTTTTTCAAAGCTTCTTTTTCAGCTGAAACAAGGATTGCGGAGGCAAATTCCTTAATTTTTGCGTCAAATTCCATCATAATCTCGGGGGCCTCCTGTGTCTTGTAACGTTAAAAATCTTTCTCATCCTTTGAGATATCTCTTCTTTTTTCTTTGCGGTTTCTTCAAAAAGAATGCTTGGAGAGTGATAGCTTTCACCATCAAGCTCAATATTGAAGATATCGTTTACCGCAACGCCCTGTAATATAGATTTGTTTATGAGATGTCTTTCACCGTTTGAATCTATGCAAACGGCAATATCCTCTTCAAATCTGTCAAGAACTAATTTTAAAGTCATATTTTTGACCTTTCTTAATCAAAATAACCTTTTTTGTAAAGCAATTCTGCAATGAGGACAGCCCCACCTGCAGCTCCTCTTAAAGTGTTGTGAGAAAGTCCCACGAATTTGTAATCGTAAACGTGATCCTCACGAAGTCTGCCGACTGTAACACCCATACCACCGTAAATATCACGGTCAAGCTTTGCTTGAGGACGGTTTTCTTCCTCAAAATACGTGATAAACTGTGCAGGTGCATGAGGAAGCTCCATCTCTTGAGGCTCACCTTTAAAGCTTTGCCAGGCCTCAATGATTTCTTCCTTTGTGGGTTTGTTCTTGAATTTTACGAATACTGCAGCTGTGTGGCCGTCAGTTACGGGAACTCTTATGCATTGTGTGGTGATTACGGGAGAGGTTGCTTTAACTATTTCACCGTTTTCAACCTTGCCCCATACCTTTAATGGCTCTTGCTCACTCTTTTCCTCCTCACCACCGATGAAGGGAATAACGTTGTCAATCATCTCGGGCCACTCGGAGAAGGTCTTGCCTGTACCCGAAATTGCCTGATAGGTAGTTGCCACTATTTCATAGGGTTCGTATTTGAGAAGGGGAGTAAGTGCAGGAACGTATGACTGGATTGAGCAATTGGGCTTTACTGCAATAAAGCCACGCTTTGTTCCAAGTCGCTTTCTCTGAGAAGTGATGACTTCAAGGTGTTCGGGATTTATTTCGGGGATTACCATAGGAACGTCCTTTGTTCCTCTGTTGGCAGAATTATTTGAAACAACGGGAATCTCCGCCTTGGCATATGCCTCTTCGAGAGCCTTTATTTCATCCTTTTTCATATCAACGGCGCAAAAAACAAAATCGACAAGAGGTTTTATTATATCGATGCTTTGTGCGTCAATTACTGTCATGGTTTTATATTTTTCGGGGATGGGACTGCTCATCTTCCAACGGTCACCGACAGCATTTTCATAGGTTTTTCCTGCGCTTCTTGCAGATGCTGCAAGAGCACACACCTCAAAATATGGGTGATTTTCGAGAAGAGTGAGGAATCTTTGACCTACCATACCGGTAGCGCCCACAATACCAACTCTTTTTTTCATATAATTATTGACCTCCTTAATTGCAGATCTCTTTATATACTATGTTTTTGTGTACGCCTCTGTCCTTGGCACAGGCCTTAATGGCGTCCATTTTTGAAAGTCCGTTGGAAATATAGAATTCAACGTGCTCCTCAATACTCATTTTAGAGAAGAAGCATTCCTCCTCGGCTGATTCTTGCTTGCCCTCGACGATGAGAACGTATTCTCCTCTTGGAGCATTCTCACTATAATAGTCAACGGCAGAGGCAAGTGTTAAACGAAGAACCTCCTCGTTCTTTTTGGTAAGCTCGCGACAAAGTGAGATTTTTCTCTCCTTGCCGAATGTGTTTGCCATATCCTCAAGTGTGGCAATGAGCTTGTGGGGAGCTTCATGGAAGATCATGGTTCTTCTTTCGTTTTCAAGCTCTGAAAGGCGGCTTCGTCTTTCCCCCTTGTTAGCAGAAAGGAATCCCTCAAAGCAAAATCTTCCTGTGGAAAGACCTGAAAGAGTAAGAGCCACGATGCCGGCACAGGCACCGGGGATACTTGTAACGGTAACACCCTCTTGGGCACAAAGTGCAACGATGTCTTCACCGGGATCACTTATTGCAGGAGTTCCCGCATCGGTAATAAGTGCACAGGATTCATCGTTTTTAAGTCTTTCAACGATGACCTTGCCCCTCTCCCTCTTGTTGTGCTCAAAGTAGGATACCATGGGCTTGGATATACCAAGATATGAAAGGAGCTTCATAGAATTTCTTGTATCCTCTGCAGCAATGAAATCCACCTCAGAAAGCACCTTGATCGCTCTTTCGGAGAGGTCAGCAAGGTTTCCTATCGGAGTTGCCACAAGATAGAGAGTGCCTTTTTCAATTTTATTCTTTTCGTTGTCTAAATTGGTTGTTTTAATACTACTCATAGCTATCCTTTCACACAAGTAAAGATTCTTCATAAAATGTTATAAATGAAGAAAATATGGGGGTAATATGGCTATTAAGATTTATATAGATCAAGGACACAATCCAAAGTCACCCAATGCAGGGGCAGAGGGGAATGGATATGTCGAGCAAGACCTCACCTATGAAATAGGTATACGACTTGCCGATCTTTTGCGATCAAATGGAAATTTCGACGTGAGGGTGAGTCGACCTACACCTGCGTCAAGTCTTGGAACGTCCAATTCCTCAAGTCTAAGGCTTCGCGTTGACGAGGCAAATGCCTTTGGTGCTGACTATTTTGTCAGCTTGCATGCCAATGCATCCACCAATAGTGCGATATCGGGAAGCGAGGTGCTCGTTTATACCGAGCCAAGCGTTGCGAGTGAGCTTGGAGAGGACATTCTTATATGGTTAAATAGGATTACGGGGCTTAGGAATCGTGGGATTGTTAAGCGCCCGGGCCTTTACGTTTTGCGAAAGACCAAAATGCCTGCAGTGCTGGTTGAAATGGGGTTCATCTCCAATCTGAGCGATGCAAGGCTTATGAATGATAGCCCCGAGCTATTTGCAGAGGGTGTTTATAACGGAATACTGCAATATACGGGGCTACTTTGATAATTAATTGCACATTGTAAGGAATTCTTCCTCATCAATAATATTTATTCCAAGATTTTTAGCCTTAACAAGCTTGCTTCCGGCGTCCTCACCTGCAAGAACGTAGGTCGTCTTTGATGAAACGGATCCCGAAACCTTGCCACCCCTATCCTTGATCATAGCACTTGCTACATCTCTGCTCATTGAGGGAAGAGTACCTGTAAGAACGAAGGTCATTCCCTCGAATCTATTGTCGAGCATAACGAAGGTGGAGCTTGTGTTGAGACCGAGGTCGATAAGTTTTTTGCAAAGCTCAACGTTCTTTTCGTGAGAGAAGAATTCGATAACACAATCTGCAGTTATCTCGCCGAAGTCGGGAATTTCGCAAAGCTCGTCGCGAGTAGCCTTCATAAGTGCCTCAAGTGATTTGTATCTTGATGCAAGAGCCTCAGCAGCAACCTCGCCGATGTTTCGTATGCCAAGAGCGTAAATGAGACGCTCAAGACCTGCATTTTTGGAATTTTCTATTGATTTGATAAGATTTTGCGCACTCTTTTTGCCCATTCTTTCGATGCTTGCAACCTGATCCTCGGTAATAAGGTAGAGGTCTGCACAATCCTTGATAAGATTGTTTTCAAGGAGCGCATTAACAATCTGAGGGCCAAGACCATCGATGTTCATCGCACCCTTTGAAGCAAAATGCTCAAGACTGCGTGAAAGCTGAGCAGGGCACGAGGGATTTGTGCATCTTATTGCCGCGCCGTCGTTGTCATCTCTTGAAACGGGCTCGTTACAAGAGGGACAGTGTGTGGGCATAAAGAATTCTATTTCATTACCGTCGCGCTTTTCGGGATGAGCACATACTACCTCGGGAATGATATCTCCTGCTTTTCTAACAGTTACCGTGTCACCAAGCTTTATATCGCGCTCTCTGATAAAATCGAGATTGTGCAACGTAGCGCGGGAAACAGTTGTTCCCGCAAGTCTGACAGGACCAAGCACGGCAGTTGGAGTTAAAACGCCCGTTCTACCGACTGCGATAGTGATATCGATAAGCTTTGTCTGTTTTTCTTCGGGAGGAAATTTATAAGCAACTGCCCATTTGGGTGTGTTTGTTCCTTCTCCTATCTTTACTCGGTCAGAAAGCGTGTCTATCTTGATAACCACACCGTCGATATCATAGGGCAACTCGTCGCGCATAGCACCAAGATGCTCAATATGGTCAATTATTTCTTTATACGTACTGACACATACTCTATCCTTGAGAACGGTAAATCCGTGAGATTTTATCGTGTCAAGTGTATTTGTATGTGAAGAGGGAACTCTGCTATCGCCGTAAACGTCACCTGATTGAAGATTGAAGATGAAAATATCAAGCTTTCTGTCAGCACAAATTTTGGGATCGAGCTGACGAAGAGAGCCTGCCGCGGCATTTCGGGGATTGGCAAGGAGCTGCTGACCGTTTTTCTCTCTTTCCTCGTTGATGGCATAGAACACCTTTCTGGGCATATAAACCTCTCCGCGAAGGCAGAAGGAAAGGGGAGTATCTATGGAAAGAGGAATTGAATTTATAGTTTTGATGTTTTGAGTAACGTCCTCACCGACAGTGCCGTCACCGCGAGTTGCACCGTTTACAAGAATTCCGTTTTCGTATGTGAGAGCAACGGAAAGGCCGTCGATTTTGGGTTCTACTGAAAAGACGGGCTTTTCAACGATGGAGGTCATTCGGTCAACGAACTCTTTGATCTCATCGTAATCAAAAACGTCGGAAAGGGAGTTCATAGGAACGGAATGTGTTACCTTTTCAAATTTGTCAAGGGGCTTTCCACCCACACGGCAGGTGGGGGAGGTGGGATCGAAATATTCGGGATGAGCCTCTTCAAGACGGACAAGCTCGGCATAAAGACGGTCGTATTCAAAATCCGATATTTCGGGATCGTCATAAACGTAGTAACGCTTTGCGTGATAAGAAAGCGTTGCACGAAGCTCTTTAATTCTTTCAAAAATCTCGTTCATATTTTTCTCCCAATCCAAAATTATTAAGAAAGAAGGAATTTTGTAATCCTTTCCATAGATTCTTTAAACTCTTCTTCGGTTGAATTATAGAATTTAACAATACAGTCTGCAAGGGCAGGAATGTCGGGTGTTGAATAGTTTCTGCTTGCAACGTATTCGTCCCAGTTGGCAAGCTTCCAGGTATCTCTTGGCGAATTTCTTTCAATCATTCTCTTATGTGTGACCTCAATGTCGGTTTCAACCCAGACAAGCACAAGGTCTGCATTGTGTTTAGCAAGCTTTGCCTTGAGATCAACGATATACTCGTTATCTCTCACCTCTCTTGTGAAGGGTGCATTGATGAGAACGAGGTCAGCATATTCAAGTGCCTCAAAGCCCATATCGAGAATGGTGAAGTACTCATAGTTTCTGATGTTTTCCTCGAAGAAGGCTGATGAACGGTTACATTCCTGACCCGCAACGTGGAAAATTCTATTTGAAAGAGGGATAAGAGCGTCCTTGTCAAGATATACGATGTTGTGAAGCTTTTTTGCAAGCTGCTTAGAAACAAACGTCTTTCCGGATGCCGGCGGTGACGTAACCAAAATCATTCTTTTTGCCATTTTATTTTTCCTACTTTTATATAAATTATTAATACTTCAGTAATAAATAATTCTATCATATTTTTTGTCAAAAGTCAATAATTTGACAGTAAATATAGGGGAATGATGGCAAAAATAGCTATTTAATTTACTAAGCATCGAGAAATAGAAAATCTTGCGAATGTTCAATGCTTTAATCATAATCAAATAAGATAAAAAAGAAAGCCATATGCGATAGCATTTGGCTTTCTTGTATTAATATTTGATTAAACAAAGGCGTTTTCGTCGATATAAACCTTTGAAATATCTGCACCGATATTGCGAAGCTTTCCGACTATATCAACGTATCCTCTTTCGATGGTGGAGATATTTTCAATCTCGGTAGTACCGTCTGCTATAAGACCTGCAATAACAAGTGCTGCACCACCGCGAAGGTCAACTGAGCTTACTGTTGCACCATGGAGCTTTTCAACACCCTTAAATGCTGCAAAAGGCTCGTTTATAGCAATGCTTGCACCCATTTTTTCAAGCTCCAAGGCATATCTGAAGCGGTTTTTCCAAATGGTTTCATAAACTGTGCTTTCACCGTCGGCAATGCAAAGAAGAGTTGCAAACTGAGGATGCATATCAGTTGGAAAGCCGGGATAGGGAAGAGTCTGAATATTGGTTGGCTTAAGAGGACCGTTTGAACGAACGGTAAGATAATCGTCGTGTGTTTCTATCTCAACACCCATCTCAATAAGCTTTGTAGAAATGATTTCAAGGTGCTTTGGGATGACGTTTCTGATATTTACCTCACCGCCGGTTGCGGCAACGGCGGTCATATAAGTACCTGCCTCAATCATATCGGGAATGATATCATAGCTGCAGCCCTTGAGCTTTTCAACGCCGTTGATTTTGATGATGCCCGTACCTGCACCCTTAATATCCGCACCACAAATGTTTAAGAAGTTTGCAAGGTCGACAATATGAGGCTCACGCGCAGCATTTTCAATTACAGTAAGTCCCTTTGAAAGTGTCGCGGCAAGCATAATATTTACAGTTGCGCCAACGGACACGATGTCAAAGTATATTGAACCACCCGTAAGACCCTCAGGAGCTTCTGCATAAACGTATTCCTCATCCTGGGAAACACTTGCACCGAGTGCCTCAAATCCCTTGATATGCATATCGATAGGGCGTGTTCCAAAATTGCATCCACCGGGGAAGGCAACCTTTGACTTGTGGAATCTTGCAAGCTCTGCACCGAGAAGATATGTTGAACCTCTCATTCTCATAACGAGATCCTTGGGAGAGGCTCCACCCTCAAGATTTGTTGTGTCTATCTCAACTGTGGTTTCGTCAAGAAAGGTAATCTTTGCTCCCATTGCCTGCAAAATATCAAATGACATAGTTATGTCACTAACCTTGGGAACGTTTTCTATAACACATTTATCTGCAGTAAGAATAGTTGCAAAAATAATGGGGAGCGCGGCATTTTTCATTCCGTGAATGAATACGTCGCCGTGAAGCTCTTTTCCTCCGTTGATAATTATTTTATCCATATATGTAAGCCCTCCAACAAAATTGGCAGTTATATTTCTCTTAGTAAAATAAGTATAACATATAACTGCCAAAAATGGAATAGTTTTTTGATCAAATAGAAAAAATTTTTTGATCTCTAACTATGATATTCAATTTTCTATATTTTTGTGAAAATATGCTACTGCAAGATCGACAACAAGACCGTAGCTGACAGATCCTTGAGTACCGTTTGCCTGGAGATAGCTATCGTTTATCGCACCACTGATCTCACCCACAACGTTGTCCCTATATTTCTCGTAGTGATCGTTATAGGCAATCATTTCGTATATCGCGCGATTATCAAGCTTTTTGTACGTGGTTTCCCAAAGCTCCTTGTCGGCACTGTAAAGAGCGTTCAAAACGTATTCGCAAAGATTCATATATCCACAATATCTGATATATGCATCGTCATTGGCTGCACAAACCAAAAATGCGATGAAATTTGCCTCATCCTCGCGTGCGATACCTCTTTGATGTGCAAGCTCGTGAGCAGTGGTGTAGACAAGACTGTAATCGGGTGCATTTGTATTGAGGTTTGCCTCACCCGTAAAGAAGGTGTAAACACCTGCTATGTGAGTATATGTCATCGGCTCACTTAACATTATTGGCTTGATATATGACGTAAGCTCTGAAATAAACGGATATTCCTTGCTCACCTTTTTGTAGGATGAGAGCAGGCTGTTATTCATCTCGCGTATGCTTTGAGGCATGATGGATGAACCCTTGTCTTCAAAATCCACGTCATCAATCAAGGAATTGACCTCTGCAATCAGCCATTCTGCCGTCGAAGCAAGCTCACCTGCGCTAACGGTCTTTTTGTCAAGCTCAAGTCTTTCGTCAAGTGTGCTTGTGTAATAGGCAATACCAAAATTATTGATGAAAACTGAAAACACGAGTGCTAAAAACGAAAGCACGGTAAGACAAAATATTCCCACGTCGCGCCAAGACGCGCAGTATTTCTTCATCCCTAATCGGATAAGGAAAAACAAGATTATCGGTGCGCAAATTACGAGTAACTCAGCAAAGGAGAGGGGAATGATATTTGTCACCGTTGCAAGTGCTCCCCTGAAAATAGAGGATATGTGCATATTATAAAAGTTGGCAAATTCAACGTTGTTTATGGCTATGATATATAAAATCACCGAAATCAACGCAAGACCAAAAAATACATAAGAAAATTTTGGCAGTCTTACAGCATTGCCATCACTCTTTGATTGCTTCATTATATAAGAAAATCCTTTCCAAAATTCTTTTCGATTATTTCTCTCATGTCATCTGGCAGAGGAGCAATAAGCTCGACCTTGTCTTCACTTTCTGGATGAGTAAATGAGAGCTTATAGGCATGCAGGGCATGTCTGTTTATTATATCGGAGCTGTGTCCGTAAAGGTCGTCACCAAGAATTTGCGTGCCCATATGAGCAAAATGTACTCTCAATTGATGTGTTCTGCCTGTTATCGGAGTTGCCTCAATCAGAGAAAGACCGTTGGCATGCGCCAATACCTTGTATTTTGTAATGGCGATCTTGGCATCGGGCTGCTCTTTGCACACCTCTCTGGTTATTATACTTTCTTCCTTGCGTCTTATATAGGTTTCGATAATTCCTTCGGTTTTGGGAAGATTGCCACAAAGAATAGCAAGATAAGATTTGCTTATCCCGTCGTTTTTCATTTGATGAGAAAGCTTTGAGGAAGAGAGTCTGTCCTTTGCAACAAGCACGATTCCACTTGTGTTTCTGTCAAGTCTGTTAACCGAACGGAAAACAAAGCTTCTCCCCATTTTTTCATAATAAAAGGCAAGTGAATTTGCTAAGGTGTCATAAAAATGTCCTTGTGACTGATGAGTAGGCATATAGGGAGGCTTGTTTGCAGCAACTATGTATTCGTCCTCATAGATAATGTCAGGCAATGTGCTTGACGGAACGAGCTTTTCATTATCACTTGCCATATCCTCAATATTCAAGGATAAAACGTCATTTTCTTTTATGAGATATCTCACGGTTGCGTGATTGCCGTTGACCAAAATGCCGTCCGGACGGGTTTTTAGTGAGGTTATTGCGCGCTTTGAAAAGCCAAGATGCAAAGAGAGCACTTCTTTTACGGTAAGACCGACAAATTCATTCTCAAATCTCATAATAACCTCCTTCATAAATTCTATGATTTATTATACACCAAAACGCTGAAAAATACAATATTTCTTTTTGTTTGCATAAAAAATTAAGTGTAAATATATAATTAATCAAGACCAAATATCAGAGAGGATAATTATGAAAAGAATTATAATGTTTTTGGGAGTTGTATTGGCGGTAGTTTTTACTGTCATAGGTGTTGTAAAGGAGCAGAGCATCGAGGTCACGGGCGACATTTCAAGTGGACTTCACGTTCTTGCACACCAAAGTGATATGGCAAAGAGTGCGATGGTAGGGGAAAAGATGATTTTTTCTTCAAAGGATTTCGAAAGGAGCTTAAATCTTTCCAAAATCGATTCCATAACCATCACCTCACTTCCCAACACAAGTGATGGATGCCTGTGTATAGGTGACGTGCTTGTTAATGCAGGGCAAACCGTATCAGGAGAAAATATAGGCTTGCTTAATTATAGGGCAGGCAATAACGAGGTCAAGGAAACGGAATTTAAATTCAAGGCAAACGGTTGCGAATACGAGATGACGTGCAAAATCTACTTTTTAAGCAGAGAAAACGCCTCTCCAACGCTCCATATGGAGGACGAGCGCACGTTTACTGTCAGCACCCATCAAGCAGTAACCGTTTATGGAAAGCTCGGAGCATACGATCCCGATGGTGATAGCTTAAGATATGAGATAGTGACCTATGCAAAAAACGGCACTATCGACATTGACAACCGTACGGGAGAGTATACCTACACTCCCATAGGAGCATATTTTGGTGAGGATTCCTTTGAATATGTTGCCGTGGACAAATACGGAAATTATTCCACCTCAAGAAAGGTTTCGTTAACTGTTGAAAAGCTCAAAACGGATATTGTATATTCGGATATGGATGAGCATCCTGCCCATCACGCAGTGCTCACGATGACTGAAAAGGGAATAATGAGTGGTAGCACTATGGGGGAATCAACGTATTTTATGCCCGATAAAAGCGTTAGCAGAATAGATTTTCTTGTAATGCTTATGCATGCTATCGATGTTGATGATGTTGCGACAGCTGCAGACACGGGCTTTGACGATGACGATGAGATTCCTGCAGGCATGAAGGGATACGTAAATAAGGCAAGAAGCATGGGGATAATCACAGGCTCGGTTGACGCTATGGGCAACTATTATTTCTATCCCAATCGCGACATCACCCGTGCCGAGGTTGCCATTATTGTCAATAATATATTGAATGCAGAAATTCCAACTGTCAAGCCCACATTTTCCGATAAAAACGATATTCCCGCTTGGGCACACGACGCGATTTATGCCTTAAGCAACCTTGGAATTCTTGAAGGTATAAACGGAGAATTTGCTGCAACCTCAAGCATCACAAGGGCACAGACTGCACAGATGCTCTATGCACTTATGCAATATATCGAACAATAGTCGAAAGAGGCACGCTCCCACATAATAAAAGTGACTATCGATAAATAAAACTAATAAAAGCTCCATTTTTTAAAAGAAATGGAGCTTTTTGTTGATTTTTTCTTGGTTTTGTGATACAATATAAAACAGTTTAATGAAAGGGGGAATTTAATATGGCTTTTGATGCAGGTATGCTTGCGTGTATGACCTGGGAGATACTTAAAGAATCCAAGGGTGCGAGAATCGAGAAGGTATATCAACCCGATAGGGATGAGATTCACATTCAGATAAGATCTCTTCACGGTGGAAGAAGAATCCTTATCAATGCAGGCTCAAATAACCCTCGAATCGGTTTCACCGAGATAGCAAAGGAAAACCCTCAGAATCCACCCATGTTTTGCGTGCTTCTTCGCAAGCATCTTCAGGGTGCAAGACTTGCCGATATCGAGCAATTCGGATTTGAAAGAGCCGTTATGCTCTCCTTTGACACACGCGATGAGATGGGCTTTGACACAAAGTGCTACCTTGTTGCCGAGCTTATGGGTAAATATTCAAATCTCATCTTTCTTGATGCCGACAAGCGCATAGTTTCTGCACTTAAAACAGTGGATTTTACTACAAGCTCACTCCGTCAGGTTTTACCGGGAATGCTGTATGAGTTGCCTCCCAAACAGGACAAGAATGATCCCCTTGAATGCACAAAAGAGCAATTTATAGCACTTTATGACGATGCTTATGCAGATCAAAGAGCAGATAAATTTATCACAACCAATTTCCTTGGCATTTCTAACGCAGTTGCGCGTGAGATGGCTTATAGAGCAGCCGGTGACATTGATGCCACCTTGAGAAATTGTCCTATGGAAAAGCTTTATTCTTCATTTTCCGATATAATCGGACAGATAAAGAACGGTGAATATACTCCCACAACGGTTTATGAGGGAGAGCGTGCCGTTGAATATGCTTTTTGCCGACTCACCTTTTATACAGGACTTGAGATAAAGCAATTTGAAAGTCCCTCCAAGATGATAGACTCCTATTTTGAGGGTCGGGACAGGGAGGTAAGAGTTAAGCAAAAGGCGACTGATATCTTAAAGATACTCACAAATTCCGAATCCCGTCTTCTCAAAAAAATGGAGAAGCAAAGAGCTGAGCTTGAGGATTGTAAGCTTGGTGAAAGCTATAAAAAGCACGGTGATCTTATCATCGGCAATATCTATATGATTGAGCGGGGAATGAAGACTGTTGAGCTTATAGATTATGAATCCTATAACGAGGAAAGCGGAGAGTTCGATAAGATAACTATCGAGCTTGATTCAAGACTTTCTCCCTCAGCTAATGCGCAAAGGATGTACAAAAGATATAACAAGTGCAAAAATGCCGAGCGCGAGCTAGCTATTCAGATTGAAAAGGCTGAGCGCGAGCTTCAGTATGTGTATTCCGTTTTCGATGCTCTTTCTCACGCAGAAAACACAAGTGATCTTGTTGAGATAAGGGATGAGCTTTATACCTCCGGATACGCATCAAAAATGAAGAGCTACCGTCCTCAAAAGAAGAAGAGCACGTCGTTTATGACGTTTAAGACCACCGATGGATATACAGTCGTTTGTGGCAAAAACAACATTCAAAACGAGAATATTACCTTCAATATTGCAAGCAAGAGTGACTATTGGTTCCACGTTAAAAACAAGGCGGGAAGCCACGTCGTTATGATTTGCAATGGGGAAGAGCCTGATAGCATAAACTTTACCGAGGCAGCTGAGATCGCGGCATATTATTCAAGTGTTCAGGACGGTGTCAACGTGGCAGTTGACTATACCTTTGCAAAGAACGTTAAAAAGATTCAGGGAGCAAACCCGGGACTTGTTATCTATCACACCAATTGGACGGCATATGTTACTCCAAGTGCCGAAAAGATTGCAAAATTAAGAGAAAATTAAATATAACCCGATGATTTTTAACAAATCGTCGGGTTTTTTCATAGATTATAGTAAAATCTATGGAGGATATTTTATGAATAAATATTTTGTTGCATCCAATTCTTCAGATGGCTTTTGCTCGTATTACGGCAACGCGTTTGATATCAAAAAATTCTCAAAAATTTACGCCATCAAGGGAGGCTCCGGCACGGGCAAGGCATATTTTATGAAAAGGATTGCTCAAGACGCGTGCGAAAAAGGATATTCGGTGAGATATATCTACTGCTCGTCCGATCCTTCAAGTCTTGATGGAATAATTATCGATGAGCTGAAAATTGCCGTGCTTGACGGCACTGCTCCTCACATATACGAGCCAAGCGTTGTGGGTGCAGTGGACAATATCGTAAATCTTGGATCATTTCTTGATGAAAATATGCTTTCAAAGAGCAGAAGGCAGATAGATAATCTTCTTTTAGAGAAAAAGCACGGCTTTGAAAGGGCATATCGCTATCTTAAGGCATATCACCTTTTAAGTAACAATATAGAAGAATTGATTTATCCCTGCATAAAACTTGAAAAAATGAAAAAATATGCAAGGAGCTTTGCAAAATCGGTTACCGAGGGGAAAGGAGAAACAGAGAATCGACTTGTCCGTTCCGTTGGAATGAATGGACTTTTTTCGTTTGATACTTACTACGAAAATTCAAGAATATATTATGAGATAAACGATTATTTTGAGTCGGCACACATATTGCTTGATATCATATACCGAGAATTTTTGGAAAAGAAGGTTGATATGCACATCTCAAACAACCCCATAATAAAAAATAGAATTGATGCACTTTTGTCAGTCAATGACGGACTTTGCTTTGAAATCAGCAACGCTGAGTGCAAGGATGCAAGAATAATTAATATGAAACGCTTTGTTGACGTCGAAAGGGTATCTGATATAAGACAAGAATACCGAATGACTGCACGCTTGCGTGACGATGCTCTTCAAATGGCACTTTCAGAGTTTGAAAGAATACGGAAATATCACTTCACATTGGAAAAAATATATGGAATGGCTATGGATTTCGACGCAAAAGAAAAATTTACTGAAGAGTTTTGCAATAAAATCCTATAAAATAATTGAAATTAAGAAAAAAGATGGTATAATGAAATGTAAAGACAGTCGGGGATATAAGTTTTGTATGCTCGGGCAAAAGCTTTTTTAAACCAACACAGGAGTTAAAATGAAGGTAGTATTATTTGGACTTAACGGATCATATTCACACACGTGCTTAGCGCTCAGATGCTTGCGTTTGCCCCTTGAAAAGGCAGGATATGAGGTCGTTACATGTGAATACAATTTAAGAGATATGAATGCTACCGTCTTGCATAGACTTGTAAGTGAGAGGGCTGACGTATATAGCTTTTCTTGTTATATATGGAACATATCCTCAATGCTCGACATTGCTGCAGACATTAAAATGCTTATGCCGGATTCCAAAATCGTGTTTGGTGGCCCTGAGGCAAGCTTTGACGTTGAAAGATTCAATGTTGATTTTATAGATTACCTTATTTGTGGAGAGGGTGAGGATGCAATAGTCCGTCTTTGCAATGCAATTGGAAACGGCGAGGCTATTGAAAGAATCCTCCACGGTGGCTGTCCCGACGTTATGAAGGATGAGGGCATACTTTACCGTAATGGAGATTTTGAAAGTGGTACGATGCTTTATTACGAATCGAGCAGGGGATGTCCCTATAAATGTGCCTATTGTCTTTCCTCTGCCACTGACGGAGTGAGAGCAAAGACTGCTCAGCAAACACTTGACGACCTTTTGCAGTTTGAAAAGCTCGATTCAAAGATTAAAATAATTAAATTTGTTGACAGAACGTTCAATTATGATATAAAGAGAGCAAATTTAATATGGAGAGCCTTGCTTTCCGATGAATTCACAAAAAACTATCATTTTGAGATCTGTGCAAATCTTTTAAATGAAGAGAGCTTTGAAATATTTGAAAAAATGCCCAAGGGCAAGATTCAGCTTGAGATAGGACTTCAAAGTGTAAATCCTCAAACTCTTGAGGTGATATCCCGTCATCTTGATGCCGAAAGGATAATCGGTGCATCAAAGAGGATAAAGGCTCTTTCAAATATCCACGTGCATCTTGACCTTATAGCAGGCTTGCCGTATGAGGACATGGAGAGCTTTAAGCACTCCTTTGACAGTGCCTATTTTGCCTGTGATATGCTTCAGCTTGGATTTTTAAAGCTTTTGCATGGCACAAAATTGAGAAATGATGCCGAAAAATACGGCTATATTGCATCAAAAAAAGCACCCTATACGGTGCTTAAAACCAATTGGATGAGCTTTGAGGAGCTTTCCTTGCTTGGTGAGATTGCGGATATTTTGGATAGATACCGTGAGGGTGGTGGATTTGAAGCATCGCTTGAATACGCGCTTTCAGACGTTGCATCTCCGTTTGATTTTTATCTTGGACTTCGCAATTTTATCTGCGAGCACGACGGCAGAAGCATAAGAAAAATATCACAAAACGATGCCTATGCACTTCTATATCGATATATTGCTTTGAATTATCCCAAAAAGGAAGAGGAGTTTTCTCGTCTTATGCACGAGGACTATGCTAAAAAGCAAGTGAGAAAGCCACCAAAATTCAAAAAATAAAGGTTGCTATCAATAGGATAGCAACCTTTAAATCAAATATTAGAGAGCCTTAACAAGAGCCTCTGTATCCTGTGCGATAACAAGCTCTTCGTTTGTAGGAATCATATAAACCTTAACCTTGGAAGAGTCTGTTGAAAGCTGAGTAACACCTGTCCAACCCATTGTGTTGGCGTTAACCTCCTGATCAAGCTCGATGCCGAGGAATTCAAGGCCGGAAAGAGCGCCTGCACGGATCTTGGGTGTGTTTTCACCGATACCTGCTGTGAATACAACCGCATCAAGACCACCCATAGCTGCTGCATAAGAACCAATGTACTTCTTGATCTGATACTTAAGGATATCGATAGCAAGTTGAGCTCTGTGGTTGCCTTCGTTGATAGCTGCTTCAAGGTCACGGCAGTCAGAAGAAACACCGGAAATGCCGAGGAAACCGCACTTCTTGTTGAGGTAGTTATTTACTTCTTCAATAGAGTAGCCCTTCTTTTCCATGATGTATGTAACAAGAGCGGGGTCGATATCACCGCAACGTGTACCCATGATAGTACCTGCAAGGGGAGTAAAGCCCATTGTTGTATCGATGCACTTGCCGTCCTTAACTGCAGAAATGGAAGAACCGTTTCCAAGGTGGCATGTAACGATCTTTGTGCCTTCAGCGTTGCCGCCAAGAAGCTTGATCATCTCACCTGCAACAAAGCGGTGTGATGTTCCGTGCATACCGTAACGACGGATGCCGTAATCCTCGTAAAGATCGTAGGAAACACCGTACATATAAGCTTCTTCAGGCATTGTCTGATGGAAAGCTGTATCGAATACGAGTGCCTGAGGTGTGTTAGGAAGAATATCAACACAAGCCTGAATGCCCTGAAGGGAAGCGGGAGTGTGAAGAGGAGCGAGGTCGCGGCACTTCTTGTCAAGGATTTCATAAACCTCATCAGTAAGGATTACTGACTGAGAGAAATACTGACCACCGTGAACTGCTCTGTGACCAACTGCTTCGATCTCGTCCATGGACTTGATGCAACCGTGATCGGAGTCAAGAAGAGCCTCAACAACTGCCTTCATAGCTGTTGTGTGGTTGGGCATAGCAACGTCTGCAGAATATGTAACGCCCTTAACAAGCTGCTTGTGTGTGAGCTTGCCGTCGATACCGATTCTTTCGCAAAGACCTTTTGCGATAACGTCACCGTTTGTTGTGTCAAAAAGCTGATATTTAAGCGAGCTTGAGCCCGCGTTTACAACGAGTACATTCATGTTAAATGAACCTCCATAAAAATTTATTACATTTCATTATACACCATAAATTATATAATTTCAATAGATTTTTCAAAAAAGGAGAATTAATAATGGCTTTTGGTATTATTTGCGAATATAATCCGTTCCATAACGGACATTTGCGCCAGATAAACGAAATAAAGAAAATAACTGACGAGCCGATTGTCTGTGTTATGAGTGGTAATTTCACTCAGCGAGGAGAAATTGCTATTGCGGACAAGTACTTGCGTGCGAAAATGGCAATAGAGGCAGGAGCAGACCTCGTTTTGGAATTGCCCGTGCCATTTTGCATCTCAAGTGCCGAGTATTTTGCCTCTGCAGGGGTATATATTTTAAACGAGCTTGGGGTTAGCAAAATCTCATTTGGTTCGGAAAGTGCTGATGCAGATAAAATAATGAAAATAGCCGAGATTGCAGCATCCGACGATTTTAAAGAGGAGTGTGCATTGCTTTCCAAAAACGAGGGAAGTGCGAGTGCATACTTTGATTTGCTTGCTAAAAAATCGGGCGTTGATGACATAAAATCCAACGATATTCTTGCTATTGAATATGCAAAAGCTATCGTCAAAAACGGATATGCAATGAAAATATTCCCAATAAAGAGGGAAGGAAATGCTTATCGTGATACTGCTCTTGTTGCAGGTGAATTGCCTAGTGCGAGCGCGATAAGAGAGTCCATCACAAGTGGCAAATTTGACGAGATTGAGGGCTTTGTTCCAAGCACCACACTCGATATATTGAAATCCAACGAGCTTGCAGATATTTTGAACGTAGAGAGTGGAGTTTTGCTTACCCTTCGTTTGTCCGATGTCGAAAAGCTTGACGTTGCAATAAGCGACAAGGGCCTTGTGAATAGAATAATTTCACTTTCTCATAATAGTACAAGCCTTGGATATCTTTTTGAAAATATCCAAACGAAGAAATATACCTTCGCGGCAATAAGACGTGCAATCCTCTATATTTTGCTTGGTATCAAGCAAAGTGACCTTGATACCATGCCCACCTATACAACCTTGCTTGGAGCAAGTGAAAAAGGCAGAGCGTATCTTTCTTCGATCAGAAAGGACGAAAGAAACGTAAATATAGTAACCAAGCCTGCCGATGCCGAGCAGTGCCGTCAGCTTGAAATGGATAAAAAAGCCGACGCGCTCTACTCAATGTGCTTTGAGCATAAAAAAACAAGTGAATTTTGCGTTAGAAAATCACCGTATATTGAGTAATTTACGATCCCCATCTGTCAACAGGTGGGGATTTATTTTATTCGGAATTTGGCTTGAGCAGGAATGCGTCACTTTTTCAAAAAATCGAATTATCCCAACACAAACTAACTTTTTTGTCAATCATTCTTTTAACGTATTTTCGGCCGATGCTCGAATATAATTATTATATGAGGGGGTGTGTATGAAATACAGGATAAAACGGATAAGAAGCAGGGAAAGACTTATCAAAAGAATGTGCTATATTTTATGTGTAGTTTTGTTTTTTGCCTGCATTATGTTTAGTAATAACTACAGTAAAAGAGAAAGCTCCCGATTTTCGGGAGCTTTCTATCTTTTGCTTGTGTTTAGTTATGCTTTTGTGATATGCTTAAGGTAAGCATTGATGAAGCCGTCAAGGTCACCGTCCATAACTGCCTGGATATTGCCGTTTTCGTGGCCTGTTCTTGTATCCTTGGCAAGAGTGTAGGGCATGAATACGTAGGAACGAATCTGTGATCCCCATTCGATATTTGCCTTATTGCCCTGGATATCCTCAACTCTTTCAAGATTTTCTCTGATTTTGATTTCAAGGAGCTTGGATTTAAGCATCTTCATAGCAGTTTCCTTGTTCTGAAGCTGGCTTCTTTCCGTCTGACAACCAACAACGATACCTGTGGGCTTGTGCAAGATACGGATAGCTGAGTCGGTCTTGTTGATATGCTGACCACCTGCACCGGATGAACGGTGAGCTGTGATGTCGAGATCCTCCATACGAAGCTCGATTGTGTTATCGTCTTCAAATTCGGGCATTACTTCGATTGAAGCGAAGGATGTCTGACGTCTGCCGTTAGCATCGAAGGGAGAAACACGAACAAGACGGTGAACGCCGTTTTCACTCTTAAGATAACCGTATGCGTTTTCACCCTCTACCATAATAGTCGCGCTCTTGATACCTGCTGCATCTCCGTCGAGCCAGTCAAGGAGCTTAACGTTGAAATCGTGAGCCTCAGCCCAACGTGTAATCATTCTGTAAAGCATTTGTGCCCAGTCCTGAGCCTCAGTGCCACCTGCACCGGGATGGAATGAAACGATAGCATTGTTTCTGTCGTATTCACCGGAGAGAAGGATCTCTATTCTCATTCTTTCTTCTTCGCGTTCAACGAATTCAAGCTCAGACTTTACTTCTTCAGCATATCCGTCTTCGTTTTCCTCAATTGCCATTTCAGCAAGCGCGATAGCGTCCTCAAGGCGCTGAGCAAGACCGTTAAATTCGTCAAGCTTCTTCTTGCCCTGCTTGATTGACTGCAAAATCTTTGAGGAGTTGTCCTGATTTGACCAGAAGTCGGGGTCAAGAGTCTTTTCCTCCATCTCGTTTACCTGTTTTGTAAGCTCTGCTATGCGAAGAGAATCGTAAAGCTCTGCGATGTCCTTTCTCATTCCTATGAGCTTATATTTATATTCTTCAAGTTCGATTATCATAATAAATCTCCAATCGTCACAAATTAATCCATTTTATATATTAACATACTTTCTCAATTTTTGCAAGTGCTTTTTTGTACAATAAAAAAGGCAACTAAAATGATTAGTTGCCATGTTTTGTTTAATTATTCAAGAATCTCGAATTTATATCCAACGCCCCAAACGGTTTTAAGTACCCATTTGTCACTTACACCCTCAAGCTTTTCGCGAAGGCGCTTAACGTGAACGTCAACTGTTCTTGAGTCACCGAGGTAGTCAAAGCCCCAAACCTTGTCAAGAAGCTGGTCTCTTGTGAAAACGCGGTTTCTGTTGTAGGCAAGAAAGTAGAGAAGCTCAAGCTCCTTGGGAGGGATATCGATGGGCTTGCCCATGAGCTTAAGCTCGTATTTTTGCAAGCTGATTTCGATATTATCAAACTTGATAACCTCATTATCGTTTTTAGATATTGCATTTGAACGTGAACGGCGAAGAACTGCCTTGACGCGTGCTGAAAGCTCCTTGATATCAAAGGGCTTAACAACGTAATCGTCCGCACCAAGCTCAAGGCCCAAGACCTTATCGAAAGTGTCACTCTTTGTGCTTATAATAATGATGGGCTGATTAGAAACCTCTCTGATCTCGCGACAAACCTGCCAACCGTCTTTTTTGGGGAGCATAACGTCAAGAAGCACTATATCAGGGTTGTAAAGCTTAAAGCTGTCGATGCCCAAAACGCCATCGTTTACGGTCTTTACCTCATAGCCCTCTTTTTCAAAATAATTTTTAATTGTATCGCAAATTGCAGCGTCGTTATCAATAACGAGAATCTTAGTATCGAGCATAATTTCCTCCTTGAAGTGAGTGATGTATAATAAAAATCATATTAATCCAAATTTTACAAATACTATTCTATATGTCAAACCTTAAAAAAACTTGAAAATAAATCAAATATAGAATAATCTTGACTATTTTTTAAATTTATTGACAAATATCGAATAATTTTTGAACAAATTGTTAGGTTCATATGAATTATAACACAAAAATTTCCAAAAATCAAGAGAAGGTTAACAATTTGTTTAAAATGTGTTAATAAAACAAAAAACACCGCCGACAGCGGTGTTTTGTTTGTTAAAGATATTCAAGGATTTCTTCGGCATTGGTGTCGGGCTTAACGTTTGGCATTATCTTTTCGATATATCCGTTTTCGTCGATGATGAACGTTGTTCTGACGATGCCCATGCTCACCTTGCCGTAAAGCTTCTTTTCCTTCCACACACCGTATTGCTCGATGGCGATTCTATCGGGATCGGAAAGGAGGATGAAGGGAAGTGAGAATTTGTCTGCAAATTTTGCATGTGATTCCACACTGTCCTTGCTTATGCCCACAACTGAAACGTTTTTCTCTTTGAATTTGCCATAATTTTGAGCAAATGCACAAGCCTGACGGGTGCAGCCGGGGGTGTTATCCTTGGGATAAAAGTATAAAACTACCTTCTTGCCCCAAAAATCGGAGAGGGAAACGACCTCACCTGTTCTGTCCTTTAATGTGAAAAGTGGTGCTTTGTCACCAACCTTAAGCATATTTTGAACCTCCGTAATAACGATTAATGCATCATTTACACATAAAAAGTCGATATCTGATTTTGCTGACCGTATTATAACACATTTTTTGAGGATTTTCATTATTTTTTGCAATATTTTTTGAAAATTTACAAATTTGTGATTTTTACTTATCAATAAGCTCTAGGATGGCATCCTTGGGACGTACGCCCGTTGCTTTGTTTATCACTTTTCCATCCCTTAAAACGACGAGCGTGGGAACACTGAAAATTGCATATTCGTTTGAAAGCTCAGGGTTTTTGTCAACGTTTATCTTTGCAACTACGATATCATTTCTTTCATCGGCTATCTCGTCAATCGTGGGTGAAAGCATGCGACACGGACCGCACCAATCTGCATAGAAGTCAAGAAGGGCAATTTTTTGACTGCTTTTGATTTCACTGATATCATTATTTTCGATTTTTATAATCGGCATACCGTTCTCCTTTGTTTTGGTTTTCATAATATATTTTTAACTTTATTTCGTAATTTACTCATTATTTTAATTGGATATTTGTTTATTTATTTAAATAAATTTATTATTGTACTTGCAAACAATCCTATATTATGATATAATATTACAGTTAATATGGACAAATATGGTTTTATATAAAGGAGACTAACAAATGAAACTTGGTATAGTAGGACTTCCTAACGTTGGAAAGAGTACGCTTTTTAACGCGCTTACTAATGCTGGCGCAGAATCTGCAAACTATCCCTTCTGCACAATCGAGCCTAACGTAGGCGTTGTTGCAGTGCCCGACCACCGTCTTGACGTGCTTGCAGAGATGTATAATCCCGAAAAATTCACGCCCGCAGTTATTGAATTCGTTGATATCGCAGGTCTTGTTAAGGGCGCTTCAAAGGGTGAAGGCCTTGGAAACAAGTTCCTTGACAATATTCGTCAGGTCGATGCCATCGTGCACGTTGTTCGTTGCTTTGAGGATGAAAATATCATCCACGTTGACGGCAACATCAACCCTATTCGCGACCTTGAAACTATTAACCTTGAGCTTATCTTCTCCGATATGGAGATTCTTGAAAGAAGAATCGACCGTGTGAAGAAGGCTATGAAGGGAGATAAGACTCTTGCAGCTACTGTTGAGCTTCTTGAGCGTATTCACGCAACTCTTGAAGAGGGCAAGTGTGCTCGTACCATGGAGCTTGATGCAGACGAGCTTGAGCTTCTCGGTGACACACAGCTTCTCACCATGAAGCCCGTTATCTACGTTGCAAACGTTTGCGAGTCCGAGGCAGATCACGAGCCCGTTGAAAACGCGCTTTACTGTGAGCTTAAGGAATTTGCAGCTGCTGAGCATTCTGAAATCATTGCAATCTGTGCTCAGATCGAGGCGGAAATCAGTGAGCTTGATGCTGAGGAAAAGAAGATGTTCCTTGAGGATATGGGTATTTCCGAGAGTGGTCTTGACCGTCTTATCAAGGCAAGCTATTCCTTGCTTGGACTCATCTCCTACCTTACTGCAGGACCTAAGGAGGTTCGTGCTTGGACTATCACAAAGGGTATGAGAGCACCCCAGGCTGCAGGAAAGATTCACAGTGACTTTGAACGTGGCTTTATCAGAGCAGAGGTCGTTGACTTTGACGTTCTCACAAAGCTCGGCTCTATGAATGCAGTTAAGGATGCAGGTCTTCTTCGCAGTGAGGGTAAGGATTACGTCGTTAAGGACGGCGACATCGTACTCTTCAGATTTAACGTATAAGATAAAAGAAAAAGCCTGTTGGCGAAAGCCAACAGGCAAAATTTAAACAAATTAATAATTGTATTCCTTGTATTCTTCCTCTTCTTCTTTTTCCTGCTTGATTATGTCATAGAAAACTGCAGAGGATACGTTGATGTAAGGAGTTACCCACAAGCTACCCCAACCGAAGAAGGCTATGCTACTGATTGCTTCCCAACCAAAGAAGCTAAAAATGAGTTTCAAATATCTCCATCTGTTGCCTTCCATAAGACGTTCACTTTCGTCAAAGCATTCTTTCCAGCTGAATTCGGGATTTTCGTGCTTAACGTGGAAGATCATCGCATAGGACAATGAAACGTAGTATGCGGGAATGATGAACAAGCAGAACCAAAGCAAGATATGTACACAGTACATAAGACCAAGCTCGATGGTTCCACCAATATTCTTGAATCCGTCAAAGAATTTACGCATCTTGATTTCACCGGAGCCGTTAACGAGCTCAAGATGAACCGCAGCAAGTCCTGCCTGAAGAGGGCCGAGCACGACTGCGAAAATCAAAACGTAAACTATAAAGAACAAAACGGCAAGGAAGATATCAAGCCAAACCTTTTCGCCAATCCAGCCAACAACAATCGTTCTGACAAATTCAAAGATTGTCATTGTGATTGAAGCTAAAAGCATAATTACAACAACGGCAACCAATACTACAAGGACGTTAAGGATAACGGACTTGACCCAGTCTTTACCGAAAATATTATCGTCAAGAAGGGATCGTGCTCTTGCACGAATTTCCTTATTAGATATATGCATAAACATTCCTCCGGGAAAAAAGTATACTTATTTACACTATTGTAATACTTTTTTTGCAAAATGTCAAGGCATTTTCTTATTTTTGTAAAAATAAAGAAAAAAGTCTGCCAACAATTGTGACAGACCTTTAATCTTTTATCAAATATATTCTTTGGAGCGCTTAAGCTCTTCATAGAAAATTGCGTTCGCAGTGGATTTATAGGGATCAAGCCAAAGATATCCTATGCCAAGTGTGAAAAGGCAGAGAATATCCCAACCGATAAAGCTCAAATTGAAAACGAAGAAATCCCAACGGTGACCTTTCATAAGGCGTTCGCTTTCTTCAAGGCATTCTCTCCAACCGTATTCGGGATAATCTGCTTTGATGAAGTATACCATAGCATAGCTATATGACTTGATGATGCCGGGAATGATGAACAAAAGTGTCCAAAGGAAAACAAAAAGATTGTGCATGACACCGAGAATGACATTCGAACCGAAGCTGTTCATGCCTGAAAATGCATGCTCAAATTTTACGTCCTCTTCATTACGGGCAATTTTCAAAAATACAAAATGAAGTCCAACGTAGATAGGACCCATCAAAAGGATGGAGGCAATGCTTCCAACATAGTTGATTGCCGCGATTATCAAGGCTGTAACGATTGTAATGCCAACGCTTAAAAGCCACGTGCTGTGGAACAGGCTATTACCAAGTGATTCGCGTGCTCTTGCACGCATTTCATAATTAGACATATTCATAAAATCACCTCTAATATTTTAAGTACAATTACATATTACACTTTTTTGCAAAAATTGTCAATAAGTTCGATAAAAATCCAGAAAGGAATCTATATATATGAGAATGAGAAAGAAAAAGCACGGAGCAGAAAGAATAGAGGCGTGCTCTCACTTGCTTATAACACCTAATGAAGAATTTAAAGCGGATCCTATGTCTGCTTTCAATGAAAAAAAGCCCATCCATCTCGAAATCGGATGTGGAAAGGGCAATTTTGCCGTTGGAATGGCGGCTCAGCATCACGAAGTGAATTTTATCGCGATGGAAAAGATTGCAGACGTTGCTTGTCTTGCTCTTGAAAAGGCAGAAAAGGCAAAGGAGAACCGTCCTGACAACCTCAGATTCATCATCGGTGATGCGAAAAATCTCGTTGAGTATTTTCCTGCTCATTCCATAGATTGCATCTATCTCAATTTCAGTGATCCCTGGCCCAAGGCAGGTCATGCTAAGCGTCGTCTTACTTATCATACCTTCCTTGAAATCTATAAGACCTTGCTTAAGGAGGGCGGACTCCTTCGACTTAAAACCGATAACGAGGGACTTTTCGATTTCTCTCTTGAGGAGTTTGAGGCATTCGGTCTTAAATTTGAGTTTGTAACACGCGACCTTCACAATTCCGAAAAGAATGAGGGGAATGTTATGACTGAATACGAGAAGAATTTCTCTGACAAGGGACAACCCATCTATTCTGCACACGTTAGATTTTAAGAGGATATAAAAATGAGTGAAATCAAATTTGAGCCCTGTGGCATACTTGTTGTAAACAAGCCCGAGGGTATCACGAGCCACGACGTAGTGGGCAAGATAAGAAAGTTTTACGGCACACGCAAGGTGGGGCATACGGGAACGCTTGATCCACTTGCGACGGGAGTGCTTGTTATCTTGCTTGGAAGAGCTGCAAAGGCTGCTGAATATCTTGTTGCCGACAGAAAGACCTATAAGGCAAGAATCACACTCGGTATCACAACCGACACCGAGGATATCACGGGTAAGGTGCTTAGTGAAAGCGAAAGCATTCCTTCTTGTGAGCAGGTGCTTGGTGCTTGCAAGGAGTTCCTTGGCAAGATCAAGCAGATTCCCCCTATGTACAGCGCTCTTAAGGTTGACGGAAAAAAGCTTTACGATCTTGCAAGAGAGGGAATCGAGATAGAGCGTCAGGCACGCGATATCGAGATTTTTCAGCTTGAATGCACACCTACCGATAAGGAAAACGAATATGAACTGCTTGTTGAATGCTCATCGGGAACGTATATAAGAACACTTTGTGCCGACATCGGTGCAAAGCTTGGATGCGGAGGAGTTATGAGTGCATTGCACCGTGTGGTTGCAGGTGGATTTAGCATTGAGCAGTCCCACACCTTAGAGGAGCTTGAGGCACTTGAAATGAGTGCAAGATATGATCTTTTATCCCCCACCGAGTCACTTTTTGAGGAGTGCCCCAAGGTGAATTTGCCGGCATTTTACGAAAAGCTTTGCAGAAGTGGATGCGAAATATATCAAAGTAAGATAAAAACCGATATTGAGCTTGGAAAATACGTACGCATCTGCACACACAAGGGTGAGTTTTTTGCCCTCGGTGAGGTGCGTCAGTATGAAAACGGCACGGCAATCAAATCTATAAAAACCTTTAGCTTGGAATAAATAAAGAGAGGCATTTGCCTCTCTTTATTCTTTTTTTGTTCTGAAAAGCATTCTTTTCAGCGCCTTTGCGTTAAAGGGAATGAGTGGGTAAAGATATGCACGCTTGCCGTTTAAGGTTTTGTTGCTGACGAGTAGAGCAAAGCAGAGAAGAAGTCCTGCAATAAATCCCCAAATGCCGAAAAACCAGGTTGAAAACAGTAAAATGATCCGTAAAAATTTAAAGGCATAACCGAGCTCATAGTTTCTTTGCGAGAAGTTTGCTATGGCAACGAAAGCTCCGTAAACCACGACCTCGGGGATGAGCCACCCGATTTGTATAGAAAAATCACCCAAAATAAGCCCACCGATGACGGAAAGTGAGTTTGAAAGCATGCCCGGAGTGTTCATGGATGCAAGTCGCAAGCCGTCGATGATGAATTCTGCAAGCAGGAGCTGAACGAGTATTGGAAGTCTGCCCATCTCTTTTGGAATCACAAATTCAAGCCAAGGAGGTACTGCCTCCTGATGATGGATTGCTATAAGCCAAAGTGGCATAAATAAAAGAGTCATAAAAAATATGATGAATCTCAGTATTCTGAGATAGCTTCCCGTAAGAGGAGGAAAATAAAAATCGTTTGTGTCCTGCATGAAATCGAAAAGGGAGGCAGGAAGCACCATCACCTCGGGTGAATTATCGCATATGACAAGAACGTTGCCCTCCATAAGCTGAGCTGCAGCGGCATCGGGACGCTCCGTCGTTCTTACCTTTGGGAATGGATTATACCATCTGCTCGGTATAAGGCATTCAACAAGGGATTGCATTCCGACTGTAAGTGCTTCGGTATTGATCTCACTGATTTTCTTCTTGAGTGTTTTGACGTATTCAAGGTCGGCTTTGTCCTCGATATAGCACACGACCACGTCCGTTTTTGAACGCGTCCCGACAGTCATATATGACATTTTAAGCCTCGGATCACGCACCCTGCGACGGATAAGGGCAGTATTGAATATTAAAGTTTCAACAAATCCGTCCCGAGCACCCTTTATAACGCGATCGTTTTCGGGCTCGGCGGTTTCTCTTGCAGGATATGTGCGCGCGTCGATGATGATCCCGCGGTCAAGAAAGGCAGAGCCGATCATAATCGTAGCACCCGACAGCAGCATTTGCACCATAGTATCCATATTATCAGTCACGTCTGCTTCAACGTATGGGACATTGTGAAACAAAAAATCCTTTGCACTTCTGTCGGTTCGTTCTCCCAGTGATTTAAGGGACAAAAAATGCACCATCATCTTTTGCATAACGGCATCCTTGACAAATCCGTCTATGAAATATAAGGTAAGCTCGTCATCTCCTATGACAAGTGTCTTTTTAAGTATGTCAAAATTGTCATTTACTGATAGGATGGAGTCAAGTGATTTAATATTTTCTTGATAATCGGTTGATAGCTTTTTCATAATAAGACCTTTCAAGTTTATTATGATTAGTATTGGCAAAAGGGTTTAAATGTATTAAATTTTGTTTAACTTTTCTTCAAAATCAAATAAGAAAGCCTCATCTTTTGCAAGATGAGGCTTTATAGCTTATTTTTTCATTTGCTTCTGGCGTCTTAATTCTCTATCTCTGTCGCGATAGAATTTAGAGCGCTTTTTCTTGATGTAGGTTGAGTATATTGCCATACCCAAAACTCCAACAACGATTGCGATACTTGTTATGTGAATCCAAAGCTCAGTTGAGTTTTCGGTCTTCAAGGATTCCCAAAGAGAAGTAACGTGAGTCTGAATATCAATTCCGTTTGCTTCATCCTTAAAATAGTCTGAATAAGCAGGATTGAAGGCGTAATTCTCATTTGCCTCGTCCTTAGTTTTGCCATAGAGCACGTCCCAAGCAGAGATTGCATCCGTATCGTAGTTATATGAGAGCATCTCTTGATAGTATTCGCTTTCCACAACTGCTTTGTTTGGGGAAGCATAACCGATATAGAGAGCATTTGCAGTTGCCGCCTCAAGACTTATCATATAGTTGATATATTCGTGTGCGAGGTCTGGATTTTTGGACGTGGTAGGAATGCAAAGAGCATCAACGAAATAGTTAGTGCCTTCAGAGGGATAATAGAATCGAAGGTCCTCGTTGTCGGCTGCCATTGTCAAAAAGTCACCTGCAAAGTAGGGAGCAATATGTGCAGATGCACCCTTCATTTTATTGAATATCTCGTCGTTTACGTATCCTTGAAGGATGGGCTTTTGTTCCTTGAGAAGCTCAAGTGCCTCTTCCCAAACGGAATAATCGTGCGAGTTAATATCAAGCCCCTTCCAATACATTGCAGTTGCAAATGCATCGCGAGGGTTATTGAACTGAAGAATCTTTCCAAAATATTTCTCGTTCCAAAGAAGTCCCCAGCTTTCGTCTTCTACGTCGGACTTGTCAACGAACTCGATGTTATAAATGATGCCGACCATACCGTATGTGTAGGGAACACTGTATTTATTCTCGGGATCGTATGACAAATTCTTGAAATCATCGCTGATGTTACTGTAGTTTGAAAGCTTTGACGTATCGATGGGAAGAAGAAGGTCATTTGCAATCATCTTCTCGATCATGTAGTCGGAGGGGATAACGATATCATAGGCTACTGCACTGTTGGTAAGCTTTGCATACATATCCTCGTTTGTGGCATACGTAGAATAGTTTACCTTGATATAGCAGCCGTACTTATCTGCAAGATTCTCGTTGAAATAATTTTCAAATTCCGCATTGACGTCGAAAAGACCGTATTCCTCGTCATATTCGTCTGAGATGTATTCACCCCAGTTGTATACGTTGAGGTTTACTGTTTTATATTTTGATCTGTCAACGGTATTTTCTACTTCCGTGCAGGAGCAAAGAAGAAGTGCAAAAACTGCAAGAATGAGGGCTAAAAGCTTAATTTTCATTACTTTTTACCCCCTTTTTTACGTTTGTTGGTTCTCAACGTCTTAATATTCGAGATGATAAGAAGAGTAAATACCGTCACGATGATTAGCGTTGAGAGTGCGTACATATCGGGCTTTACTGTCTTCTTTGTCATTGAATAGATGAGAAGGGGAAGTGTCTGGAAGTTTGACGGGCTTACGAAATAAGAAATAACGAAGTCGTCAAGAGAGAGTGTGAACGCCATTACTGCACCGGAGATTACGCCGGGCATAATATTGGGCAATTTAACCTTAAAAAATGCCTGAACGGGTGTGCATCCAAGGTCGAGAGCCGCCTCTGTAAGAGAGCCGCCAAGCTCGTGGATACGGGGCAATACGTTCAAGATAACGTAGGGAAGGCAGAAAGTTGTGTGTGCTATAAGCATTGCAACAAAGCCGATGCTGTCGTAGTCAGCTATCTGGAAGATGGCTACTACTGCTGCAAAGAAGAGCATGAACGAAACGCCTGTTACGATATCGGGGTTCATCATAGGTACGTTTGTAACGCTTGTTACAACGGTCTTAACCCATTTTGTTCTCATTTTATATATACCCTCTGCCGCAGCAGTTCCGATGATAGTGGAAATAAGGGCTGAGCATACTGCAAGAATGAGTGTATTGCGAAGAGCAATGAAGGCAGATTCGTCGGCGAAGAGCTTCAGATACCAATCAAAGCTAAAGCCTGTGAAGTTTGCGGTTGACTCACTTGCATTGAATGAGAAGAGGATAAGCGTGAGTATCGGGATATAAAGTATCGCGAAAACGATACAAAGATAAATTCTTGATGCGTATTTTCTCATGGAATGATACCTCCTTCACCTTCCTCGGAGAAGTAGTTCATAAGGCCGAGGGAAATAAGGATGAGTATCATCATAACGAGTGAAATAGCCGCGCCGACGTTATAAGCACCGGTCACGAACTGACGCTCGATGGTGTCACCGATAAGCTCGAACGTACCACCGCCAAGCTTCTGAGAAATGTAGAAGGTGGAGATGGAGGGAACGAATACCATGGTAACGCCTGAGATGATTCCCGAAAGGGAGAGGGGAAGGATGACCTTTGTAAGGGTTGTGACTACGTTACAACCAAGGTCACTTGCAACCTCCCACATATGCTTGTCTATCTTGGACACACAGGTGTAGATGGGAAGCACCATGTAGGGAAGAAAATCGTATACCATACCGAATATTACTGCGCCCTTTGTTCCGACGATGTGGAAGGACGTTCCAAGAATCGTGTTGATAAATCCTCCGTCATCGAGAATCGCCATAATGGAATAGGTTCTGATAAGAAGGTTTGTCCACATAGGGAGCATAAGGAGCATGATATAGATTGCCTGATGCTTAGGATTACTTCTTGCAATGATATAGGCAAGGGGGTAACCGATAAGCAAGCAAATAAAGGTTGCTATAACTGAAAGCTCTATTGAAAGACCGAAAATGGATACGTAATCCTTAAGTGCAGTAACGTTTTCAAGTGTGAAAGCACCTGCAGGATCGGTGAATGCATAGACGATAACTATCAAAAGCGGTAAAACTATAAAAAGTATTGCCCAGAAGATGTGTGGGGCTGCCGCAATAGAGCTCATAAATGACTTTTTATTTTTCATTATTTATGACCATAGCCTGATTTCAGGCTTCCTTTATTTCGGAATTGCAGTAACTTTAATAGAAATCAAAACTCTTCGGCGCTTTCAGCATCAGAAAGCTGATCAAGCTCATCAGAGAAGGATGAGTAGTCACCGAACATGCCGGAGTATTTTGATTTTTTCATAATATGTATTGCGTCGGGCTCGATGTAAAGACCGATGAACTGATCGGGAGCAACGTAGTCCGTTGACTGAATCATCCACTTAAAGCCCTTGATATCCACGATGATTTCATAGTGAACACCCTTGAAGGTAACGGCAGATACCTGACCTGTGAGCATGCCCTTTTCGGGATCAACAACGTCAACGTCCTCAGGACGAACAACAACGTCAACCTGCTCGTTCTTATCAAAGCCCTTGTCAAGACAGCTGAAATTGTGTCCTGCAAAGCGAACGTTATAGTCGGAGAGCATAACGCCGTCGATGATATTACTTTCACCGATGAAATCGGCAACGAAAGCGTTCTTGGGCTCGTTATAGATATCTGTGGGTGTACCTATCTGCTGAATCTCACCGTCTGCCATTACCACGATGGTGTCACTCATGGAAAGAGCTTCTTCCTGGTCGTGTGTAACGTAGATAAATGTGATGCCGATTCTTTGCTGAATGTTTTTAAGCTCTACCTGCATGTCCTTGCGAAGCTTTAAGTCGAGCGCACCAAGAGGCTCGTCAAGAAGAAGCACGCGAGGATGTGATATGAGCGCACGGGCAATAGCAACACGCTGCTGCTGACCACCTGAAAGGTTGCTTACGCTTTTGTTTTCAAATCCGGAAAGTGCCACCATTTTGAGCATTTCGGTAACTCTTTCTCTGATTTCACTTTCTTCCTTCTTCTTTATTCGAAGGGGGAATGCTATATTTTCGTATACGTTTAAGTGGGGGAAGAGCGCATATTTTTGGAAAACGGTGTTGATGTGTCTTTTGTTTGGAGGAAGATCGTTGATTTCCTTTCCCTCAAAAAGCACCTGCCCTTCATCGGGTGTTTCAAATCCACCGATGATACGGAGAGTTGTTGTTTTTCCACATCCTGAAGGACCAAGAAGGGTTACGAACTCCTTATCTCTGATGTAGAGGTTGATATCCTTAAGAACCGTGTCACCGTCATACTGCTTGTATATGTGCTTGAGATCCACTACCTTAGTATCGGTATAAGTTACTTTATTTTTGATAACGTTTGTGTTTTCTTTCATTCCGCATAATACTCCTATATAAAAATATTTTGGGAATGGGGAATGGGCAAAAAGCTCATTCTTATCCATCATAGCCAATATTGTAGCAGATATAAAGAAAAAATGCAATAGGTTTCGTAAAAAAAGTCGAAAAAAATCGGCAAAAATCAAGAAAATTTTGAATTATCCGTAAGCAACTTGCGACAAATTGAAAAAACACGCAAAATACTCGTTTATTCTCTTAAAATCTCCTTAAATCTCTTCTTTTCTTGTTAAAAATGAAGCATTTTGAGAAGAAAATCAGGCAAAAAATGAATCCGGAGACCCCACCTGAGAATTTTATCATAAAATATACCGAAATCAGCCAAAAGAAAAATAGCGCGAAAAAGGATATGATTTCCATGACGTGCTCGGCAGTGGATAGCGAAAACAGGGAGCAGAGAAGGCATTTTGCAACTCTGCCACCGTCGAAATTCGCGAGTGGAAGAAGATTGAAAATGCTGAGGGCTGATGATGCCAGACAAAACGTCATAATATCTTCGTTAAGAGCTGCCGATCTGAAGGTCAGAAGAGATGCAAGTATTCCCACAAACGGTCCTGCCAAGGCAATTAATATTTCTTGAAGATATGAAATATTGCCCTCAAGCTCAATTTTTGCACCGTGTAGAGAGAGGTGCATTCGTTTGATTTTTGCACCGATGAACAGGGCACAAAAAACGTGTCCAAGCTCATGCAGCACAATTGAAAGAACTAAAGGAATAAACAAGGCTCTATTTGTATAGAATATAAATACTCCCCATATTATCGCGCTTGCATCCACCCGTATCCTTTTCATATTCTTGCCTCCTGTCTTTTATATTCAATAGTATGAGAGCATCTTCGGGGGAATGTTTTTTGAGAAAAAATTTCCAAAAGGTATTGACTTTTTTACATAAAAGTAATATAATAATTAAGTCGCGTAAGCGGGCCATTAGCTCAGTTGGTTAGAGCTACCGGCTCATAACCGGTCGGTCCTAGGTTCGAGTCCTAGATGGCCCACCAAATAAAAGGTCGAACCCGCTGGTTCGACCTTTTATGGATTTATGCGAAAGATACAAAGAAAAGGAAGCAGAATATGAATTGGTTTTTGGGCTTATTACACAATCCATTTTTATTGACCGTTGTAGCTGCATGGTTCTCTGCACAGACTCTGAAGGTTATTACTCACGCAATCGCGTATAAGGAATTTGATATTAAAAGATTTTTCGGTGACGGTGGCATGCCCAGTGCTCACACTGCAACAGTTGTTTCACTTGCGGCTTCTGTCGGTATTGCCTACGGCCTGCACTCGTTCGAATTCGCAGTTTGCGCAATTCTTGCATTTATCGTTTGCAGAGATGCCGTTGGTGTTCGAATGGAAACGGGTAAGCAGTCACAGATTCTTAACGAGCTCAGATCCTTGATTGAAAGCAGGGAAACTGTTGAAATCAAGCTCAAGGAATTCGTTGGTCACACACCTCTTCAGGTGGGCATGGGAGCATTGCTCGGTATTGCGGTGGCAATAGTTATTAACTTCATTATATAGTAAAAGCGACGCAAAAAGCGTCGCTTTTTATTTCTTGAACTTGTTTTGAAACAAAAATACGGAGCTTTTTGCTCCGTATTTTTATTTTATCTGCCGTATTTTTCTTCGATGATTTCGTCGATGTATTCATCCTCGTATTCATCGTAGTATTTGTCAACCACCTTAAGTCTTTGTCTGAGCCTTTTGGTCTTTCTTCTATGGTCGAGTATCTCGGGGAGATACCACCAGGAGAGATAGAAAACAAAGAAAGGAATGATAAGGTACATGTACCAGTAATCAAGAGGCACGAGAGTTCTGAACAAAGCAAAGAGCTCGTTGCCTGCATGACTTTGAGAATAGAGGAAGTTTGTTCCCATTGCTACGTTAAAGAAATGCACTCCGGTATAAACAAGTGCTGTGAAGATCAAGGAACGGTTCATATATTTATAATCTCTTTCCACAAGCTTCAACCAGAAAAGGAGAAGGGGAATTGCGAATATCAATGTATGAGTAAGGAAATAAATGAAGAATTCTGAGCTTATAACGTTCACGTCTGCCATATCATAGTTGAAAATGAGGAGAGTGAGAGATTCGATAGGCCACAAAATAAGAAGATTGCATATCCATTTGCGTCTTGAGATTACCGCGTAGGGGAGAAGCACGGCGCTGAGTGACCAAAGACTGAAGGGAGCGTTTTCAATATTAAATTCGGGCTTGAACATATTATAAACAACAACACCAAGAACTGCCTCTGAAAGAACGAAGAGTGTTAAAATCTGTGTCTTTCTTGATTTGTTTACAAGAACGTTGTACAAAAGCACCATCAATAAAAATGCACACACGAGAGTTCCGATGTGAACACTGGTAAATGTTCCCCAAACCATAGCTTACCTCCTATTTGAAAAATTTATGTAAAAAGAATAAAAAACTCTACATACATAATGTATAATAACACAAAAATTCGTCAATGTCAATATTACTGCGAATTTTATGTAAAATAATGATAAAAACCGATTATGAGGGGTATTTTTATGGCAACATTGTATAGTGTGGCACAAGAGTGCTAAAAAATAGGTAAAAAAGCGAAAAAATTTGATAAAAACTATTGACAAAAGGGCAAAAAGGTGTTAAATTAATAATGTAGATTGGCACTCAACCCACGAGAGTGCTAAAAAACAAGAAGGTGAGGAAGTCAAATGAGCGATTTTGACAGAGAATTGAGTCAAAGAAAAAAGCAAATACTCAAAGCGGTGGTTGAAGCGCACATTGCCGCAGGTGAGCCCGTTGGTTCAAAGTTTCTTGTGCAGAATCAGTTGCTCTCTTGCTCATCTGCCACGATAAGAAACGAAATGGCAGAGCTTGAAGAGATGGGCTATCTTGAACAGCCTCACACCTCTGCAGGCAGAGTGCCAAGTGAGCTTGGCTACAGATTTTACGTAGACTCCCTCCTTCAGCATTATGCTATGACGACAAAGGAGATTGACCAGATCAACTCCTTGCTCAAAATGAAGATGGGTGAGCTTGACAAGATTCTTGAGGTTGCTTCAAAGGTTGCATCAAGCGTTACAAACTATACTGGTATTGCAATCAAACCCAAGCAGTCGCTTATCAAGGTGTTGAAATACGAGATAGTTGGCATTGACGAGCGTCAGTTTGCCATCGTTATGATACTTTCAACAGGTGCTATCAAAACCAAGAAGGTTAAGGTTGGCTTCGATATCGACGAATTTTCACTTTCAAGACTTTCTGCTGCACTTAATTCCTATTTTACGGGTCTTCGTGCAGATGAGATAACACTTACGTCAGTTATGAACCTTGAAAGAGCAATGGAGGATGATTCACTCCTTGTGAATGCAACGGTTAAGGCAATATACGAAACCATGAGTGAGATGGATGGCGGTGAGCTTCATTACAGTGGACTTAACCATCTTTTGCAGTATCCCGAATATTCGGACGTGAATAAATTCGGTGAGATCATTAATACATTTGAAGAGAAGGATCAGATACTTGATCTTGTTTCAGGTGGCTATGACAGAGATATCAACGTTCTTATCGGTTCTGAAAACAGTGTGAACGTTATGAAGGATTCAGCCATCGTCTTCAAGCAAATTAAAAAGGATGGAAAGACCATCGGCGCTATCGGCGTTGTAGGTCCGAGAAGAATGGATTATGCAAGAGTTCTTGCAACTCTTAACGAGCTTAGTGAGAACATTACTGATCTTATAGAAGATAAAAAGCTTTTAGAAGGAAAGGGAGGAGATTCTGGTGCAGGAAGAGATTAAAAACCAAGAAACAGTTGAAGAAACTGTCAGCGCTGAGGAAACCAAAAAGGATAAAAAGAAGAACAAAAAGGCTGAGGCAGAGATTGCAGAGCTTAAAGAAGCCGTGCTTGCAAAGGAAAAAGAGATTGCAGAGCTTAACGACAAGTATTTAAGACTCTATGCAGAGTATGACAATTTCCGTCGCAGAAGTGCTAAAGAAAGAGAAGCTATTTACTCTGATGCAAAGAGTGATACGCTTAAAAATATTCTCCCCATTCTTGATAATATGGAGAGAGCAACTGCTTTTACAGAGGCAGATAAAATACTTGAGGGCATGAACCTCATTTTGAAGAGCTTTAATGAGAATTTCTCAAAGATGGATATTAAGGAAATCGAAGCTCTTGGCAAACCCTTTGATCCCAACGTTCATTATGCAGTTATGCATATTGAGGATGAGAGCTTTGGCGAAAATGAAGTCGTTGAGGTTCTTCAAAAGGGTTATATCTGTGGCGATAAGGTCATAAGATACGCAATGGTAAAGGTTGCGAACTAATTTTGTAAAAATTTTATTTATATACGGAGGAATTTTATTATGGGAAAGATTATTGGTATTGACTTAGGTACAACAAACTCTTGTGTGGCAGTTTTTGAGGGTGGCGAGCCCACAGTTATCCCCAATCCCGAGGGAGCAAGAACAACACCTTCAGTAGTAGCATTCACAAAGACAGGCGAGAGAATCGTAGGTCAGGTTGCTAAGCGTCAGGCTATCACAAACCCTGACAAAACAGTTATGAGCATCAAGCGCCATATGGGTAGCGATTATAAGGTAAACATCGATGGCAAGAACTACACTCCTCAGGAGATTTCTGCTATGACTCTTCAGAAGCTCAAGGCAGATGCAGAGGCATATCTTGGCACTCCCGTTACAGAGGCAGTTATCACAGTTCCCGCATACTTTAGTGACGCACAGCGTCAGGCTACTAAGGACGCAGGTAAGATTGCAGGTCTTGAGGTTAAGAGAATTATCAACGAGCCCACAGCTGCTGCTTTGGCTTACGGTATCGACAAGGAAAATGACCAGAAGGTAATGGTATTCGACCTTGGTGGCGGTACATTTGACGTATCTCTTCTTGAAATCTCCGACGGTGTTTTCGAGGTTCTTGCAACTAACGGTGACACAATGCTCGGTGGTGACGACTTCGACCAAAGACTTATTGACTGGATGGTTAAGAAGTTCCAGACAGAAAACGGCGTTGACCTCAGAAACGACAAGATGGTAATGCAGAGACTTAAAGAAGCTGCTGAGAAGGCAAAGATCGAGCTTTCAGGTATGATGAGCACAAATATCAACTTGCCCTTCATTACAGCAACAGCTGCAGGTCCTCTCCACTTTGATGCAACTCTTACAAGAGCTGAATTCGATAGAATTACAAGCGACCTTGTAGATAGAACGATCATCCCCACAAAGAAGGCACTCTCTGATGCAGGTCTTTCCGTAAACCAGATCGACAAGGTTCTCCTTGTTGGTGGTTCAACAAGAATTCCCGCAGTTCAGGAGGCAGTTAAGAAGCTTATCGGTAAAGAGCCCTTCAAGGGAATCAACCCCGACGAATGTGTAGCTGTTGGTGCAGCTATCCAGGCAGGTGTTCTTGGTGGCGACGTTAAGGACCTTCTCCTTCTCCACGTTACACCTCTTTCTCTCGGCATCGAGACACTTGATGGTGTATTCAACTGAATCATTGATAGAAACACAACAATTCCCGTAAAGAAGAGCCAGATTTACTCAACTGCTGCAGACGGTCAGACATCCGTTGAAATCCACGTTCTCCAGGGTGAACGTGAGATGGCTGCAGGTAACACAACTCTTGGTAGATTCCACCTTGACGGAATCCCCGCAGCTCCCCGTGGTGTTCCTCAGATCGAGGTAACATTCGATATCGACGCTAACGGCATCGTTAACGTAACTGCTTGCGACAAGGGAACAGGCAAGGAAACACATATTACAATCACATCCTCAACAAACATGAGCCAGGATGATATCGACAGAGCTGTTCGCGATGCAGAGAGATTTGCTGAAGAGGACAAGAAGCAGAAGGAAGCAGTTGATATCAAGAACCGTGCCGACTCTATGATTTTCCAGAGTGAAAAGACACTTGCAGAAATCGGTGATAAGCTTCCTGAAAGTGAGCTTGCTGACGTGAAGGCAGCTCTTGAAACACTCAAGGAAACTGTTAAGGGTAACGATACAGAAGCTATCAAGAGAGACACTGAGGCTCTTGAAAAGGCATTCTATGCAGTATCTGAAAAGCTTTACAACCAGGCAGGCGCTCAGCAGGGTAATCCCGGCGCTGACTTTGGTGGTGCTCAGGGTGGCGCTGACAACGGCACATACTACGATGCAGGCTTTGAGGATAAGACAAATCAGTAAAATTTAGACTAATGGAAAAGGAAAGGGCGATTTTTCGTCCTTTCCTATGTCCGTTTATTGAAAGAGTACATTATGGCAGATAAAAGAGATTATTACGAGGTCCTCGGAATCGACAAAAACGCGGACGAGTCCTCGATAAAAAAGGCATATAGAGGTCTTGCAAAAAAATACCATCCCGATATGAATCCGGGCGATGCCGAGGCAGAGCAAAAATTCAAAGAGGTAAACGAGGCGTATAGTGTCCTTTCCGACCCCGATAAAAAGGCAAAATATGACCAATTCGGTCACGCCGCCTTCGATCAGGGAGCAGGTGGATACGGCGGATACGGCGGATTTTCCGATTTCGGTGATATCGGTGACATCTTCAGCAGCTTCTTTGGAGGTGGCTTTGGAGGTGGCTTTGGAGGCTCTTCTCAAAGCAGAAGAAATGCTCCTCAAAGAGGGGAGGATATCGGTGTTCGTGTCGTTCTCACGTTTGAAGAGGCAGCCTTTGGCGTAAAAAAGGATATTTCATATAACAGAATCCAAAAATGTGACGATTGTGGTGGCTCCGGCGCGGCAAAGGGAACTCATGCAGAAACCTGTCCCTCTTGTCATGGTCAGGGACAAAAACGCGTGATGCAGAGAATGGGTGGAATGCAATTCCAGACCACCGTTACCTGCGATCAGTGTCGTGGAACGGGTAAGATAATCAAAAATCCTTGCTCCAATTGTCGCGGAACGGGTTACGTAAAGATTACAAGAAAGCTTGCAGTGGATATCCCTGCAGGTATCAATGACGGAGAGCGCATTGCACTTCGTTCACAGGGCTCTGACGGAAGAAACGGAGGCCCTGCAGGTGACCTTATTATTCAGGTGAGCATCAAGCCACATAAGATATTCAGACGAGAGGGATACAACATCTTCTGCGACGTGCCGATTACGGTGGCAGAGGCAACTCTTGGTGCAGAAATTGACGTTCCCACACTTGAGGGTGAGCAAAAATTCACTATTCCCGACGGAACTCAGCCCGGAACTCAGTTTACCATAAGGGGTAAGGGAATTCAGCATCTCAACTATCCTAACAGAAGGGGAGACCTTATCTTTACGGCAGTGGTTGAGATACCCAAGGGACTTTCTCACAAGCAAAAGGATCATATGAGAGCCTTTGCTGATAGCTGTGGAGAAAGCAATTACAAGAAGAAAACAAGCTTTTTTAAAAATATTTTTGATAGATAAGGACGGAGGAGTTTATGATGGATCCCGATTACATCTGTGGAGAAAGCACCGAAATCAAGGACTGGACACAGATAAAGGTAACAGTAAAATTACCGCACCTCGATACTGCAATGGCAGTTATGAGTGTGCTTGATAATAATTTGATGGTGGAGGACTATTCCGATATCGATCTTAAAACTTGCTATGGCGATCTTATCGATGAAAGCATACTTAATGCCGACAAAACCGTGGCTTCGGTATCTCTTTTCGTTCCTGCCGATCAGAATTATAATATGGCTATCTCTTTTATCAGGGAAAGACTTGAGGCAGAGGGAGTTGAGCCTGATATTGTGGTTGTTGGAGTTAATGAAGAGGACTGGGCAAATTCCTGGAAGAAATATTACACAACTCTCCACATCGGCAAGAGAACGGTAATCGTTCCTATGTGGGAGGATTACGATGCCAAGGAGGGTGAGATCGTTGTAAAAATGGACCCCGGTATGGCTTTTGGAACGGGCTCTCACGAAACTACAAGACTGGTTATCGAGCTTCTTGAAAAATACACCAAGCAGAGTGTGAGAATGCTTGACGTTGGATGTGGAAGCGGTATTCTTGCTATTTGTGCTTCAAAGCTTGGAGCAGGGGAATGCAAGGCATATGATATCGATCCCATTGCCGTAAAGGTTGCAAATGAAAACATTGCTGAAAGTGGCCAGGAAAACATCACGTGTGAAGTCTCCGACCTTCTTAAGCAGGTGGATCTTGAGGGTGGAAAATATGATCTTATCTGTGCAAATATCGTTGCAGATATCATCATCAGAATGACTCCCGATATCGGTAGATTCATGAAGGACGATTGCGTTCTTCTTTGCTCCGGAATCATTAAGGAGAGAGCAAATGACGTCATCTCAAAGCTTGATGAATATGGTCTTTCCGTTGTTGAAAGACTCGATGATAACGGCTGGTGTGCACTCGCCGTAATGAAAAAGTAAAAAAACATGGATCCTGTGCATTTCAGGGTCCATTTTTTTGCCAAAAATTATGAAAATACTATTTACAAACCGAAATATTTATGTTATAATACTAAATAATAAACAAAGTGGGTCAGTATACTCATTTTACTGACTGTTTAATTTACCATACATATTTTGTTTTTGGAGGAAAGAAAAATGAAAAAGATTGTGATTGCTATGACGGTTATAGCGCTTTTGATAACCGCTTTGCTTCTCGTATCTTGCAACGACGAACACGTTCACGATTTCAAGACGAACGTTGTTAAGCCCACATGTGTTACACAGGGTTATACTGAATATACTTGCAGTGGATGCGATTACGCTTATCGTGATACTATCGTTCCCGTTAAGGCAGATGCTCATACATACGGTAGTGCATATACAGCTAAGGAGGCTACTTGCGAAGAAGAAGGTATTTCTCGTAAGGAGTGCACAGGCTGTGGAAAAATTTCCGATACAACAATTAAGAAAAAGAGCCACACATATGATCCTGCAAACCAGGTTATCATTTTAGCTCCCACTTGCACTACACCCGGTAGCGCAAAGAACGAGTGCGTGGATTGCGGTTTTACTAAGAACGAAACAGTTAAGGCAACAGGCCATAGCTTCTGCGATTGGATCGTGGACAAGGCTGCAGTTTGCGAAACTGAGGAATACGGCTCTCAGCATCGCGTATGTGATGTATGTGGCTTGATTGAAGAAGAGGCTATTCTTCCTCACTACACATCAGGCAAGGGCGAAACAACAGCTCCCACTTGCGTAAACATCGGTTACACAAAGTACGTTTGTGACGGATGTGGCGTGGATTATTACAGAAACTTCAAGGACGCAACCGGTAAGCACAAATTCGGTGAATGGGAAAAGAGCGAAGACCGCGATAATCTCGAGTGCAGATACTGTGAGTATTGCGAACACTACGAAACAAGAGAAGCTAAATAATAAGGTCATATAGGAGGAAATTATGAACAAAACATTTAAAATAATTCTTATCATAGCCTTATTGCTTATTGCTATTAACATGGTTGCATGTGGTGAACACGTTCACACATACAGCGATAAGGTAGTTGCTCCCACTTGTGTTGAGCAGGGCTATACAGAGCATACTTGCACAGAGTGTGGATATTATATGCGTGACACCATCACACCTGTAGATCCTAAGAATCATACTCTTACAAAGACTGAAACTGTTGCGCCTACTTGTCAACCCGGTTATTCCGTATACGTTTGCGACGTTTGCAGCGCAGAGGTAATCAAGGATTACAAGAACCCCGTTCACTCCTTCGGTGAATGGAACCTTGACGCAGTTCTTTGCGTAACAGGTGGTATCTACTACAGAGAATGTACAAATCCCGAGTGTGGTCAGAAGGAAGAAAAGATCGAAAAGGGTACTGTTCATGAGCCCGACAACACAGTTTTTGTTGATGCAACAGAGCTTAACTCCGGTTATTTGTATCACTACTGCGATTGTGGTGAGGAATACTACTCAGATGAATTCACAGTTCCTACAACATATGATATCTTCAATTTCGAGCTTTGCAAGGAATACGATAAAGACGGAAACCTTTATGAGTACTACGTAGTTAAGGGCTTCAAGGGTGATGAAGTTGCAAACGTTGTTATTCCTTATGAAGTTGGAAATATCCCCGTTACAGTAATCGATTTCGAAGCATTTATGGACTGTGACACGATCACATCCGTTGTTTTGACAGATAATCTTACAAACATCCAGACTGACGCGTTCAGAGGATGCGATAATCTCTATAACTTCGTATTCACAGGCACTATTGAGGATTGGACATCGATCGCTAAGGGTAGTGAATGGACACAGTACGTAACTGAAAAGTGTGTTGAAATCGAGGGTGAGCACTACGGCTTCAATTCCTATGAGGTTGCTCCCACAAAGCTTTCTTCCGGTTACGTTCAGCACTACTGTGCATGTGGTGCATACGGTCACAAGGATCAGTTCGTACCCACAAAGGCTGCAGAGGCTCTTAAGCTTCAGCTCAGTGAGGACGGCACATACTGGATCGTTGTTGGATGCTTTGAGGCAGAGATTTCTTCAAACCTTGTAATTCCTTATGATTACGAAGGTCTTCCTATCAAGGAAATCTACGTTGGTGCATTTTCAGATTGCACAAAGATCCAGACAATTACTCTTACAAGCAATATCACAATGATTCGCGCTTATGCATTCAGCGGCTGCGAAATCACAAAGATCACATTCGTTGGTACAGAGGATGAGTTGGCAGCAATCAACAATACAGTAGCATCCAGAATTGATTTCAGTGCTATCACAATTGTTTACTCCGACGACAAATAATAAATAATGTGGACCGCCAAGCAATTGGCGGTCCTTTTGTATTACATTATAAAAAAGAGAGAGGATATCCTCTCTCTTTTTTGTTAGTTATTATCCTTTTCAATTTCCTTCTGCGAAATATTCAAGATATTCCTCGTAGCAAAGACCTGTCTGATAGATTACGGACGCTACTTCTACACCAACGAATCGGTAGTGCCAGGATTCGTATTGATAACCTGTGATAGCTACCTTGTCCTCGGGATATCGAAGGATAAATCCATATTTCCAGGAGTTTTCAACGAGCCAGGGGAAGGCATCCGTTGTTTCAAATTTTTCACTTACGTCATTGTATATTGATTTTGTACTGAAGTCAACGCAAAGACCTGTTCTATGCTCACTGTATTCGGGCTTGGCAGAATACTTATCAACGGCAATGATAGCCTCTTCTCTTGAAAGTCCGTGGCTCATTTCATTATCGATATATGTGTTATAGAGAATGGTTTGATAATTGTGTGTTCGATAGGAGCTTTGAACGTGGATGTCAGAGATTCCTTCTGCCTCCATATCATTGAGCATAGCCATAAGAGCTAACAACGTGGTGCGCTCAAGCTCAATCGTCTTGTCGTCTCGGCTATAATCGGCAGGAATTTCAACAAGGTCGTCAGGCTCAAAGTCTGCTGCTATCTCGTTTTGCTTATTGACGAGGATGGAGTAGATCCCTCCCTTTGAATTGATAGCATCAAGATATTCGGATACGTCGGTTGAATACTCGATTTTAGGATTGCTCACCATAATATAAACGTTCATACCGTTAAGGCTTACGGACATAGTACTCTTGCTACTCTCAATATCAACGCCGAGCAAAATCTCTTGAACAGTTGAAAGGGGAACAAGGCAATATCCGTTTTTAACTCTTGCGGCGCAAGGCATTTCAACCTTGATGCCATTTACAAGGGCAATGTTTTTAGAACCCTCAAAGATGACCTCTGTACCGTTTACGCGATAAGTCATTTTTGAGCCTATAGAGTCCTTGGTAAACTTGCAATAATCTGCAAGGGCGTTCATATCGATAAGAGTGATCTTTCCGTCGGTAGCCTGCTCCTTGCTTATTTTTTGCTTATATTCTCCGTAAACGTAGGTGTATTTACCCATGCTTGTTTCCATAAACGATGCGCCGAGCAAAAGCAACGTAGCTAATACAAGCACACAAGCGGCAATGCCTAGAAATATCATTTTGTTTTTTCTTTCGTTTTCTGCTATTCTAGCATATAGACCGCGCTTTACGTTTTTAAACGCTTGTGCGTTTTTCTTTTCATTTATCATATATATCCGTCCTATTTGGTTTCTATCATCATAAAATATGGAGAGGTGGGGGAGTTAACTATCTGCACCTTTGTGCAGCACACCTTGAATCTTGAGAGTGTGGAAAGGTATTCACTTATCTCCTTGCCCTCGGCATCTCCCTCAGGATGTCCCGGATATACTGCGACCAAAAGGATCGCATCCTTTCCGAGAAGCTCGATGGCTGCTTCAATTGCAGGGAGTGTGGTGGCTCGCATGGTGGTTATGGATTTGTCACCGCCGGGAAGATAGCCAAGATTGAACATTCCTGCCTTTATAGGCTCGCTCACATAATTTTTTACATTGTGATGAGAGTCGTGGATGAGAGTATAGTTCTTTGGGCAACCCGATTTTTCAAGATTCTGACGGGTGGATTCAACGGCAGACGCCTGAATGTCAAAGGCATAAACCTTTCCACTTTCACCAACAGTTCTTGACAAAAATTCGGTATCGTGACCGTTACCCATTGTAAAGTCAACTGCAACGTCACCTTCCTTAAGATGCTCAAGTATAAATCGTTTATGTAAGTCAAGCAATTCTATCACTATTATTTACCGATCCTTGTATAAAAAATATTGAAAAAAGAATTTTTCTATGATATAATAATTATATATTATTTTGCTATTTAAAGCAAGAGATTTTTTATAGAATTGGAAGAAAAAATGACTAATTTTTCAAGAAAAGTATGCATGGGATATGAGGGTGAGTTACCCTTTGTGAAAATAAAATACAGTGGTGCTTATAATCTTGCTAAAACGCTTGATTGCGGTCAGTGCTTCAGATGGGAAAGAGTGACCGATTCCGCTCTTGAAAACGAGTGGATTGGAGTGGCATTCGGAAAGCTTATTTCTATAGCACAAATTGATGACGAGCTGACAATATATAATTCCACCCTTGACGAGTTTTATGCGATCTGGGAGCATTATTTTGCCCTTGACGAGGATTATGAGGCAATAGACAACGAGCTTCTTCTTTCATGCCAGAACGAGGCATTTATAAAGGCACTTGAACGTGGCAAGGGAATAAGAATTTTGCACCAGGATGCCTGGGAGGCAGTGTGCTCGTTTATCATTTCGCAAAATAATAATATTCCGAGAATCAAGAAGATAATAGACGCGCTTTCCTTTGCTCTTGGCAAGCAGATCGATTCAACACTTATGGAAAATCACGGTGCGAAGGGAAAGGAGTTTTATTCTTTTCCCGGTGCAGATGCAATTTTGCAGGCAGGCGAGGAGTTTATCTTTTCACTCAAAACCGGCTTTCGTGCCAAATACATAATGGATGCAGCAGAGAAGTGGTGCAACGGCACTATAAATGAAAACGATATCAAAAAGATAGAAAAGCTTGATGATGCCATTGCTCATCTTTGCAAGGTGAAGGGAATTGGACTCAAGGTGGCTTCTTGCGCTCTTCTTTTCGGATTTGAAAGACTTGATCCGTTTCCTATCGACGTATGGATGAAGAGAGTGCTTGATAAATATTTCGATAAGGATTTTGATCCCTCAACCTTTGGCAGATATGCAGGAGTGGCACAGCAGTATTTGTTCGATCATGAGAGAAATAACAACTGATAGATAAATTGGGATTTGGCGCGTACTATGTTCGCATTGACCACCTGTTGTTTTGCGTCGCTTTTTCAAAAGCGACCGCTCCACGCGTAGTGGCGCTGCGCCGCGTAGGCGCATTCGGCATTTCTTTTGTTAGCTTTTCTTTGTGCCTCTTATGGCAAAGAAAAGCGGCTAAAGAGTTTTGCTATCAAAACATTAGCTTGTGTATATCATTAAATGAATTTTTAAATCAAAAGGAGGAAAAACTATGGAAAAACTGATTTCAATTTTACTTATTATTACGTTAGCTTGCTCTTTTATTTCGTGTGGGGCACAAGAAGTGAAGAAAATTTCTTGTGAGGACATTATTAAGGTATACGATGATGCGGGATATTTTGTTTCATACCACAGCCACAGTGAGGATTCTGAAGAATATTATTGTTACATAATAATTTACGAGAACGAAGATTCCACCTCCGACCTTATGGAAATAACTTTCTACAATACCGAGGAAGGCGCTAAAGAAGCTGCAGAAAACAAAAGATATAATGCAGCAATATGGATGGTTGCAGTTATGTACGGCGAATTCCGTTGGCTTCACACGGGCTACTATGGAGATTTGACCTATTCAACCTTTGATAATAAAATGCTAAAGCCGTTAAAGGAGCTTATGGAATAAAAATAAAAGGCGGAGCTTTTCACCTTTTTGTTTATCTATATCAAAAACAAAAACAGGACACGATTTCGTGTCCTGTTTTGTACAGCAAGTAATAAAACTCTTGAAACTAAATTATTTAATTTCAACTGTTGCGCCTGCAGCAGCAAGAGCTTCCTTGATTTTTTCAGCTTCGTCCTTGGAAACGCCTTCCTTAAGTGTCTTGGGAGCGCCTTCAACGAGGTCCTTAGCGTCCTTAAGACCAAGACCTGTGAGCTCACGAACAACCTTAATAACGTCGAGCTTCTTAGCACCGAAGTTAGCAAGAACAACGTCGAATTCTGTCTTTTCTTCAGCTGCAGCAACGGGAGCAGCAACACCAACAGCAGCAACGGGAGCAGCGGATACGCCGAATTCCTCTTCAACTGCCTTTACGAGTTCGTTCAACTCAAGAATAGTCAAACCTTTAATTGTTTCAACAATAGCTGTAATCTTTTCGTTAGCCATTTTTAAATCCTCCAAAATTCAATAAAAATTTGTGTGTTTATGATGCGATATTTTTACGCAATGAGTTTTGTTTGCAGATTATTCTGCAGCGGGAGCCTCTTCTGCGGGAGCAGGAGCAGCTTCTCCGTTCTTGTCCACGATAGCCTGAATAGCGTATGCAAAGCCGTAAAGAGGGCTCTGGATGCTTCCAAGGAACTTCGCGATAAGTGTTTCTCTTGAGGGGATGTCAGCGAGTTCGTTAACTGTAGCTTCGTTAACAACAACACCGTCAACATAACCAGCAAGGATCTGGAATGACTTAACCTTATCGGAATACTTCTTAAGGATCTTTGCAGGTGCAACTGCATCTTCCTTGGAGATTGCGATAGCTGTCATACCAGTAAGGTACTGCTTCATTTCGCCGTAACCTGCTTCTTCGCAAGCTCTGCCTGTAAGGGAGTTCTTAACTACCTTATAGTCGATGCCAGCTTCACGGAGTTCCTTACGCATAGCTGTATCAGCATCAACTGTGATACCCTGGTAATTAACGAGAACGCCGGAAACAGATTCTTTGATCTGAGCAGAAAGTTCAGCAACAACTTGCTGTTTCTTTTCAAGTATTACTTTACTTGGCATTGTACTTTCCTCCTGTTTAAATAACGAATATAATAAAAAAATCCTTCCGAAAGGCATAGCACCCCAAGGAAAGACACACAATAATACAATATTAAAGTATAAAATCTTCCTCGGCAGGAGAGCT
>JAZRFY010000003.1:0-100137 GCA_045643885.1 Eubacteriales bacterium
GCCATCCGTCTTTGCGAAAGATTTGATGCAAAATAAAAAAAGGGACACGTTTAGGATCGTTCTCATAAGGATGTTTGGATAACCCAAAATTGTAGGGACAGGCGTCCTCGACTGTCCGTGACACATAAATTTCGGCAGAGATGTTGTTTTCTCTGCCGATTTGTGTTATAATGAGGCTAACAGAAAGCCTCCCTCCGAGAGGGAGGTGGCACGGCGTAGCCGTGACGGAAGGAGCCTGCGTGACTTTAGGTTTGAATTAACTTCATTGTAGCGCACTCTCCCTCAGTCAGCTTCGCTGACAGCTCCCTCCCGGAGGGAGCCTATTGAAGCTTTCGTACAACTTTAGGGGTATGGGCTTTGCCCTATGCCTTTGTAATACAAATGCGAAACTGGCGATAAAACAGAACGATAAATAAGAATTTGACGGAGATAACTATGAAAGATTTTATTTTAACACGACCGACGAGCGAATACGCAAGTCAGATTGTTGGATATAGACAAGAGTTCCTCGATTCAGATGACTCAATGGACGGAACGGGACCTCTTAGAAGATTTGAAAATCCTGCAGAATATATAAAAACGTGCGCAGAATACGAAGACCCGCAGGCAATTCCTTCTCACTTGGTTCCTGCAACACAGTTTATTTTCGTTCGTAAGAGCGACAATAGGCTTGTAGGAATGCTTCAAGTAAGACACCATTTTAATGACTTTCTCGAAAAGTACGGCGGCCATATTGGTTATTCCGTAAGACCGAGTGAAAGACGTAGAGGTTATGCAAAAGAAATGCTGAGAATGGCACTTCCGTACTGCCGAGAGATTGGGCTTGATAAAGTGTTGATTACTTGTATTGATGGTAACATAGGAAGCGAAAAGACTATCCTCGCCAATGGCGGTGTTTATGAATCTACCGTTCACGAGGTAACTGACGATGTTAATTTGAAAAGATTTTGGATTGCTCTATAAATTCCAATTTATCGAACAGAATAAACGAACCCCGACAGACATTAAAATCTGTCGGGGTTATCTCTTTGCTTTCTGCGTATTAAATTTTTGCCTTAACGGGTCGCCGAGGACGTCGACACCTACAAGGAGGAATCCAACATCCTTATGAGAAGGAGCCTTTTCGTGTCCTTTTTTATTTTAAACAATTGATATACACAAAAAACAATAAAAAAGTGAAAAAAAGAATAAAAAATACGAAAAAATTCAAAAATAAAAAAGTATTTTTGAGTTTTTTTTCGTATATTAATATATGTTAGCAAAATAAATAAAAGAAAAGCTTTTTGTGGAAAGGAGGAAGAACGTGCTTATACCGAGAGAAATAATTGAAGAAATAGTCAGTAGAACGGATATATCCGATCTTATCGGATCTTACGTCAGCTTGAAGCGAGCGGGATCAAATATGCACGGACTTTGCCCATTCCACAGTGAAAGAACGCCTTCTTTTACGGTATTTTCAAAAAGCAATAGCTTTTATTGCTTTGGATGTGGCGCAGGTGGTGATGCCATCACCTTCGTTATGAAGGCGGAAAATCTTGATTATCCTTCGGCAATTGAGTTTTTGGGTAATCGAGCAGGCGTTGCTATTCCTCAGGATAAAAATGAAATGCAGAATATGGGAATGAGCCGAAAGCGAGTTTATGAAATGAATCTTGCCGCGGCAAAATTCTTTCGTGAAAATCTTTTTGATGCAAACGTTGGTCGCGATGCGATGAACTATCTTGCAGGACAAAGAAAGCTTAGCCCCGTTATAATCAAAAGATTTGGACTTGGCTATGCGCCAAACAACTTCTTTGCACTTACAAACCATATGAAAAAGCTTGGGTTTACCGAGCAGGAGCTTATTGACGGATTCCTTTGCGGCAAAAGCCAAAAGGGACATCTTTACGATTATTTCAGAAACCGTGTCATCTTCCCGATTATTGACGTAACAGGCAATGTAATTGCGTTTGGCGGCAGAGTTATGGACGATTCAAAGCCAAAATATCTTAACTCGTCCGATACTCCCGGATTTAAGAAGAGCAAGAACCTTTTTGCATTGAATTATGCTAAAAATCATTGCTCAGAGCAAATAATCCTTTGCGAAGGATATATGGACGTTATCGCGCTTCACTCGGCGGGAGTTGAAAATGCTGTGGCAACACTCGGTACTGCTCTTACGTCCGACCAGGCAAGAATGCTTACCAAATACACCAAAAAGGTGATATTGCTTTACGACTCTGACGATGCAGGTCAAAGAGCAACGGACCGTGCGATACAAATACTCAACGAGGTTGGACTCGAGGTTAGAATCCTTAAGCTAAGTGGAGCAAAGGACCCCGATGAGTACATAAGAAAATTTGGTGCTGAAAGATTTAAGGCATTGCTTGGCGAGAGCCGTACAGGATTTGACTTTAAGGTGTCAAGAGCGCTTGTCGGTCTTGATTTGCAGATCCCGGATGACAAGATAAAGGCTTCAAAGGCAATATGCGACATAATTGCTGACAGTAATTCAAGCGTTGAAAGAGAAGTGTTCTTAAACAAAGCAAGTGAGCTGTTAAAGCTTCCTTATGAGGTCCTTAAAAACAACGTTGATCTTACTGTAAAAAAGAGAATAAAGGAATACAAACAAAACGAAAGCAAGCAAGCTCAGATGTCTATTAAGCACATCGGTGATAGAATCAATCCTGATGCAGTTAAATACGTTCAGGCAAATGCACTTGAGGAAAGTATACTTGGTATGCTCCTTATATATGACGAATATCGTCAAGGAGTTATTTCGGGTAAAATAGAGATTTCCGAAAACGATTTCGTTACTGCCTTTGGAAAAAAGGTATTTTCAGCAATCATTGAGGTGGCTTCATCCAATGGGGAATTCCTTTATACGATGCTTGGTCAGTATTTCAGTGCTGACGAAATGGGCAGACTTGAAAAAATGAGGCAAAATAGATTGTCCCTTACTGAAAACGGACGCGACGTGTTTGATGCAACCTTAGAGGCACTCAAGGCTGAGAAGGGCAAAAAGACATCCGAAGACGGCGGTGACAAGTTCGCAATATTGCGAGCAAAGCAGGAAAAAATAAAAAATCAAAGAAAATAAAAATATAGAAGGTAAATTATGAAGGCACAAAAAGAAACAAATAAGAAAATTGATATTGACGAGCTTGTTGCGAAGAGCAAAAAAGAAGGTCTTTCTTCCATCGATCTTGATGAAGCAATGGAAGAGATGGACTTTGATATGGACGCCCTTGACAAGCTTTATGAATCACTTGAGGATAACGGCATTCCGCTTCCCGGTGACATCTCAAGCTCCGAGCTTTCCGAAATTGAGAGTGAGGTAGAAAAGCTTTCCACAAGCGATAGCATGGAAAAGCTCCTTGAACAGGGCGGCGTTCAGATCGACGACCCCGTTCGTATGTATCTTAAGGAAATCGGTAGAGTTCCGCTTCTTTCTGCTGAAGAGGAAAAGGAGCTTGCTGAGAGAATGTCAGCCGGTGACGAGGAGGCAAAGAGCAAGCTTGTTGAAGCAAACCTTCGTCTTGTTGTAAGCATTGCAAAGAGATACGTTGGTAAGGGCATGTTCTTCCTCGACCTTATCCAGGAGGGCAACATCGGTCTTATGAAGGCTGTTGATAAGTTTGACTATGAAAAGGGCTTCAAGTTCTCCACATACGCTACATGGTGGATTCGTCAGGCTATCACAAGAGCTATTGCTGACCAGGCAAGAACAATTCGTATCCCCGTTCATATGGTTGAAACAATCCATAAGGTTTCAAGATATAGCCGTCAGATGCTTCAGGAGCTTGGTAGAGAAGCTACTGCAGAGGAAATCGGTGAAAAGATGGGTATTTCTGCAGACAAGGTAAGAGAAATCATGAAGATTGCTCAGGACCCCGTTTCTCTTGAAACTCCCATCGGTGAAGAAGAGGATAGCCATCTTGGTGATTTCATTCCCGACGATGATGCTCCTCAGCCTGCAGAGATCGCTTCTGCAACAATTTTGCGTGAGGTTATAGAGCGCGAGCTTCACACACTTACACCCCGTGAAGAGCACGTTATCAAGCTTCGTTTCGGTCTTTACGACGGAAGAAGCCGTACTCTTGAAGAGGTTGGTAAGGAGTTTGACATTACACGTGAGCGTATTCGTCAGATTGAGGCAAAGGCACTCAGAAAGCTTCGTCATCCCAGCCGTGCAAGACACCTTAAGGGATTCCTTGACTAATAAAGTACATAAAAATACGAGCGTTAGAAACGCTCGTATTTTTTGCTTTTTGGGATTATACGGTAAATGAAATCTCTTTGTTTATCTCATGGACAATTATTATATCTCCTTTTTTTATTTCTCCTTCAAGGATTTTGCTTGAAAGAGGATTTTCGATATACCGTCTTATCACCTTGCGAAGCTTTCTTGCCCCCTCACCACCGTCAAGCGCCATATTCACTAAAAACGTGATGGTATCCTGAGAAAAATCGATGGTAATATCCATTCTTTCAACTCGATTTTTGAGTGAGCTTAGCATAAGCCTGCATATTTTTTCAAGGTCGGAAAAAGAAAGCTCGTTGAATATTACAATTTCGTCAACCCGATTCAAAAATTCGGGCTTGAAGGTTGATTTCAAGGCTTTTTTGATGCTTTTTTCGCGTTCGCGTTTCTTTGTTTTGTCGTCGGTAGGAGTAAAAAATCCAAGTGAGGAGGCAGACTCTTGATTTATCGCACCGAGATTTGAGGTCATAACGATAATGGTGTTCTTGAAATCGACCTTGCGACCTTGTGCGTCCGTGAGTGTGCCGTCGTCAAGTATTTGCAAGAGAAGGTTGAAAACGTCGGGATGTGCCTTTTCTATTTCATCGAGTAAAACAAGGCAATAGGGATGCCTTCTCACACCTTCACTAAGCAATCCACCCTCACCGTATCCCACGTATCCCGGAGGAGCACCAATGAGCCTTGACACGCTATGCTTTTCCATATATTCGGACATATCAAAACGGATAAGAGCATTTTTTGATCCGAACAGAAGCTCAGAGAGGGCAATGCAAAGCTCCGTTTTGCCAACTCCCGAAGGGCCTATCAATATAAATGATCCCGTTGGTTGACCTTCAGGCTTCAATCCCATCCTGCCACGCCTTATGGATGACGAGATGAGCTCTATTGCCTTATCTTGACCGATTATCCGTTTTTTTAGCTTGTTATCAAGAGAGATGAGAAGGTCGCTCTCGCTTCCTTGGAGAGCGTTTACAGGCACACCCGTCCAGTCGGTCACGATGGAGGCGACGTCATCATAGGCAAGATATATGGTCTTTATATCCTGTGCTTCATCCATATCATCCTCTTCAAGAGTAAGCTCTTTTTGTCTTATCAGCTCGGCAAGAGCAAAATCACGCTCAAGTATGGCATTTTCTTTTTGCTTTGATAGCTCAAGCCTTTTCGTTTCTCTGACGTCCGATGACAAAAATTCCAGGTTGCTTTTGATTTTCAAGCGCGATGCTGCCTCGTCGATAAGGTCGATTGCCTTGTCTGGCAAAAATCGGTCGGAAATATATCTTTTAGAAAGCTCGATGGCAGCATCTATTGCCTCGTTGCTTATTTTTATTCCGTGGTGTGCCTCGTATCTTGGACGAAGTCCCATCAGAATATTGCGAGCTTCATCGGCGCTCGGCTCATCCACGTAAACGGGTTGAAAGCGCCTTTCAAGTGCTGAGTCACGCTCTATATATTTTCTATATTCGGTAATCGTTGTAGCACCGATCACCTGTATTTCTCCTCGGGCAAGGGCAGGCTTTAAAATGTTTGCGGCATCGATTGCACCTTCAGCCCCTCCTGCTCCTATTATAGTGTGTATTTCATCTATGAAAAGAATTATATTGTTGTTGAGGATGCATTCCTCCATCACGCTTTTAAGTCTTTCCTCGAATTCACCTCGGTATTTTGCTCCCGCAATGAGAGAGGGAACGTCAAGAGAGTAGATTATCTTGTTTTTTAAAGAGGTGGGAACGTTTCCGTCAACTATTCTTTGCGCAAGTCCTTCAACGACTGCCGTTTTGCCAACTCCGGGCTCTCCGATAAGGCAAGGATTGTTCTTTGTTCTGCGCGAAAGGATCTGGATAACGCGCTCCATCTCCTTTTCACGGCATAGGGTGGGATCGATTTTGCCCATTTTGGCAAGGAAATTCATGTTTTTGGAAAACTCTGCAAGAGAGAACTTTTTTTCACTCTTTTTTATCATCTCGTTTTGTCTTTGAGACGTTTTTATGAAGGATATGATATCGTTTTGCAGCTCGTGGACGTATATTCCGTTTTGCTCGAGGACGTGGACGGCAAGGCAATCGTTTTCGGATAATAGAGAATAAAGAAGGTGCTCACTGCCTATATATCCTTGCTTGTTTCGTTCACTCAGACGGTGTGCCTCCTCGATTATCCTTCGCATTCGGGGAGTGAGATTCTTTGACGTAAGGGAGCTTCTTCTTGTTTCCTTGACGCCTGTAAAAAGCTCGTTTCTTATTTTTTGATAGGTAACGCCTTTTTTGTGAAGCATTTTGGCAGCTATACTGTCATTTTGCTCAACAAGACCGAGCAAAAGATGCTCACTTCCGATATAGCTATGTCCGAATACCTCTGCTGCATTAAGTGCCAAGGCTAAAGCATTTTGTGCCTTTTTGGTAAATCTGTTTTCCATGATGGAGCTCCTTATCGACAATTACGGTTTATCTTTATCCTTGACCGAATTTTGCGTGTTTAATTAATATTGGTCGATATAATGCAAAGAAAGGTTATATATTCTGGCTATAGCATTCCAAGTTGCAAGGTCAACTCTTCCGCTTTCTAAAAGAGAAGTGCTTTTTTGAAATTTTTTGACGGCATTTTCGGTGTCGAGGTCATATTCTCCGCTTATTTTGGGTGGCTCAAGAGTGGTATACACGAGAGCTATTTCATTTAGCATATATTGAAGAGTTGCCACAAGAAAGCTCTTTTCACCAAGTGATATTTCATATCCATTGGGATAGGAGGGGAATGGGATTATCGGATTTGGTAAGGAGCTTGTGCTTAGTATATCGAGGTACTGTGCATATAAAAGCTCCCACGTTCTTTTGTCTGCTATGCCTGTGGGCTGAAGTCCGTTTCTTAATTGAAAGTCGATGAGTGCAGTTCTTGTGGCAGTGTCAAAAATTCCGTCTATAGGGACTTGTGGAAGCTCGGGATAAAGGGCACCTTGCGCTCTTAAGTAGGTTTGGAGGTTTATTATGGCTTGCTTTTCGGTAAATTGACGCGACATATCATATTCCTCCTATCTCAAAGCCGGGATATTGACCGTCATAAAGACGCGAGCCGTTTACGATATCGTTATAAAGAGAGGCGATGGCGCTCCATGTTATCGCACCTACAAGACCGTTTGGCTCAAGACCTTGAAGGGCTTGAATACTCTTTACTGCACGATCGGTTTGCTCACCGAAGTATCCTGTCAGCTCCACTGAATTCACCTCGGGATATACCTTTGCAATTACATTGATATATTGCTGTAAAAGCAAAACGGAATCGTTGTCGGAGCCTATGCGGAGAAGTGTGCCCGGATATGGGAGAATATTGCCCTCGATATACTGAAGAGGTATCTCATCAACTATTCCTCTATAGGCATTGTATATGGCATTCCAGGTTATCTCACCGACCACTCCGTCCTCTGAAAGTCCGAAGGTCTTTTGGGCGGATATAACGGCCTCTCTCGTTTCATTTCCGAAATCTCCGTCTATTGTTACGCGAGGAATCGTTGGGTAGAATTGTGAGATATAGAGAAGGAAATATTGCAGGTTACTTACTCCAAGACCTTTTGAACCAAGGGACAAAACGCCCGGATATTGCTTTGTAACCTCCTCAAGTCGAATGCCTTCACTGTCAAGCTCATTCAAGCGCTTGACGGCATTGTAGATCCGACTTACCGTATACCATGTGGAATTGCCAACGATCCCGTCGGGAACGAGGGCAAAAATTTCTTGAAATTCCTTAACGGCATTTTCGGTATCCTCAGCAAAAATTCCGTCAATCCTTGCAATTTTAGGAATAAGGGGATAATTATCCGAAATCCGATTAAGTCTTAACTGAAGCATGCGAACGTCGTCCCCCGATGAGCCAAGTGATAATGGCACTAACGGAGCACTTGGAGATAATCCGTCCACGTTGACATTTGAAATAATATCGATATCGTTGCCGTAATAGTATTTCAGTATTTCATAGGGTGTGTAGCCTTGATTTGCAAGCTCGACCGAGCCCCATTGGGAAAGACCTGCACAGCTTACCTTAACTCCGTCGCAATAGGCAGTGAAAAGAGGCTCGATGTTTCCTCGTCTTCTTACGTATGAATTGAATACCTCGGACACGGTCTGATTGATATTTTCAAATATATTTCGTCCGTTGACAAAGCTCTGGTCATAGGCAGTGGAATTGGTTATGTCAAAATCATATCCACGCGACCTGTAAAACTCGGTGTAAACGCGATTTAAAGCAAAGGATATTTGCGCATAGACGTTTGCTCTTATTGCACTATCGGGCCAGGTCGGATAGATCTCACTTGAAGAAACGTTTGAAATATATTCTATAAACGGCAAGGTGACGTTTGGAGCATTTGAATCCGGGGGACCGAGATGCACGGTTATGTATTCGGGAATTGTTGGTAATTCTGGCATGCTACCTCCTTAAAGATCGGGATTTTCATATTCTTCAAAGATATTTGGTGGAGTGTAGAAGGGATTTTCTCCGTCAAACTCGGCAATTGGTATAAGCTTTGCATTCTGGACAGCCGTTATCCCATCAAATATTGGCACACCAAAGTAGTGCTGGGGATAATATCCCTCCTTGTATACGTCTATATTGTAGGTCGAATAAGGCTTTGCCCTTGTTGAAGGAGCGCTTGAAAGGTCTTTGCTTGGGGATTTTAATGCAATCTTTTTAGTTAGTCCGTTTCTGTCGGTGGTCAGGGAAAACAGTACGTCCATGCTTTCTTGTTCTATTCCTTGCACGATAACGCTCACGTCCTCAAGCGGAATCGCACCGCCTGCCGTGGATACCTTTACGATAAGATATCCGTTTGAGGTGGTATCATTCATAAAAAACCTCCATATATTTGATTGCTTAGTTTTCAGTATATGAAAATATATTTGAAAAGTTTAAACAAAATCGAAAAAATCACTTGCAAAATAGAGATAAAACTGTTATAATAGATAAGTAATGTTAAAAGCCGTGAATTAAGGCCATACCAGCCGGGGAATTAGCGGAGCCCTGTACCTGAAATCCGCTACAGCAGGGGTTCATTCCTTTTTTGAGGGCTGAGCTTTTATGGTCTGTGTCGTATTCTGCTGTGTTGATGGGTGGGTCTTGCGCAATCGGAAATTGTGAAATGTGTCAGGTGGGGAACCAAGCAGCACTAAGCAGTCTCTCCGGTGTGCCGCGAGGGTGCCTGCCTTGAGTAGCAGATACGTATGTCGCATAGGGGCGATGTTCGATCTTAAGGTGTATGGTCTTAATTTGCGGCTTTTATTTAATTTTTAAGGAGGTATTATATGCATCAGGCTTTATATAGAAAATGGCGTCCCAAGAGCTTTTCAGAGGTGTGCGGACAGGATCATATTACCTCTATTTTGCGTCAGGAGGCAACTGAGGGTAAGTTTAATCACGCTTATCTCTTCTGTGGCTCACGCGGTACCGGTAAGACCACTTGTGCAAAGATTCTTTCCAAGGTGGTAAACTGTGAAAACGTTATCGACGGAAATCCTTGTGGAGTTTGCCCCTCATGTCAGGCTATTGAAAACGGTTCAACAACTGACGTGCTTGAAATGGACGCAGCGTCCAACAACGGTGTTGACAACATTCGTGACATTCGTGACGAGGTGGTTTATTCACCATCATTCTTGAAATACAGAGTCTACATTGTAGACGAGGTTCACATGCTCTCAAACAGTGCATTCAATGCACTTCTTAAAACTCTTGAAGAGCCTCCCTCACATGCGATATTCATACTTGCTACAACAGAGCTTCATAAGCTTCCTGCAACAATCGTTTCAAGATGTCAAAGATTCGAGTTCAGACGAATCGCAACCGACGTTCTCACCTCTCGCATCAAGTACATTGCCGAGCAGGAGGGAATAAGCATCGATGACGATGCAGCGCGTCTTATTGCCCGTTATTCTCAGGGGGGTATGCGTGACAGCATCAGCTTGCTTGAGCTTTGTGCATCGGGTGGAGAAAGAATTGATACCTCCGTTGTAAACGAGACCATAGGCAGTGCAGGCAGAGAGCTTATGATGAGCGTTGCCAATGCAGTTGCCGAAAGAAATTTTGAATATTTATTTAAGCAGATAGATGCTGTAATCACCTCCTCTAAGGATATTACAGTATTTTGGCAGGATCTTATATCACTTTATCGCGATCTTTTGGTTGTAAAAACCGTAAAGGATAGCGCAAGATATCTCGATCTTACTGATTTCGAGGCTAAAAAGCTTGCTGCTTTGGCAGAAAAATTCACCAGAGAGATGCTCATCTATCATTGCAAAATGCTTGAAGAGGCACTCATTTCCATGAATGCAAGCGGTGCAGTAAAGAGAATCATTGCCGAGCTTTGCTTTGTTAAAATGTGCGATGACAGTCTTAGTACTTCAACTGAAGCATTGCTTTTAAGAATATCAAAGCTTGAAGCAGTTATTGCTTCAGGTGATATAGCAATTTCCAAGCCTAAGATGGAAGAAAAAGCATCTCAAAAGAGCGAAAAGGAAGCTCCTGAGGCAGTGGCTTCAAAGCCGGAGGCAGCTCAGCTCGTTGCTAAAAAGGAAATTACAAAGCCCGAAATCAAGAGCACAGGCGCTCTTGCATCATCTGCAAAAAAGCCACTCAAGGCTTGGGCAGAGGCAGTGCAAAGTATTGAAAGTCTTGACGCCGGTGCTTATGCATTCTTGAAAAAGACGAGAGCTTATCTTGGGGATGATCAAAGAGTTCACGTTCTCTATGACGGATTCGGTCTTTTCGCGATAGATAAGACTGAAATCAAGGTTGCTCTTGCGTCATGTCTTTCAAAGCATCTTGATAAGAGCTTGCGCGAAAGCGACGTCATTTATGAGCAGGATAATGGCAAGGTTAAAATTGAAGACGATAATTCGGACCTTGACGCATTTGATGATTTTATGAATAATTGAAAGGAAATATAAAAAATGAAAGCAAGAATTCCAAATAATATGGGCGGAGGCGCAGGTAACCTTAACGCAATGATTAAGCAGGCACAAAAGATGCAGGAGGATATGCAGGCAAAGCAGGCAGAGCTTGACGAGAGAGAATACGATATCTCTGCAGGTGGTGGAGTTGTTGGTGTAAAGATCAACGGCAAGCGCGAAATCCTTGCAATCGATATTAAGCCCGAGATCGTTGATCCTGATGATATTGAAACACTTTCTGACATTCTTGTTGCCGCTATCAACGAGGCAATCAAGAGAGTTAACGATACAAATGAAAAGGAAATGGGCGCCATCACAGGTCAGATGAACATGCCCGGTATGTTCTGATATGGCTGAGCATATCGAAGCATTGCAAAAACTTGCAGAGCAGTTTGCACGCTTGCCCGGTATAGGAAGAAAGAGTGCAACAAGACTTGCTTTTTCCATCCTCGAGCTTAGTGATGAGGAGGCAAGATGCTTTGCTGAAACAATTATTGATGCTAAAGAGAAGATACATCTTTGTCCCAAGTGCCAAAGCCTTACAGACAAGGAGCTTTGCTCGGTTTGTAACGACCTTAGCCGTGATCAAAGCACGATAATGGTGCTTGAAGACACCAAGGCAGTGCTTTCAATGGAGAAGGTAAGGGAATACAGAGGACTTTATCACGTGCTTCACGGAGTTATTTCTCCTATGAACGGAGTTACACCCGACAAGCTTAAGATAAAGGAGCTTCTTGCCCGAATCGCCGAGGGTGAGGTAAACGAGATAATCATCGCAACCAATCCAACGGTAGAGGGTGAAGCTACTGCTATGTATCTTTCAAGACTCCTTAAGCCCTTTGAAATCAAGATAACAAGACTTGCATACGGTATCCCTGTTGGAAGTGATCTTGAATATGCAGATGAGGTAACACTTTACCGTGCTATTGAGGGTAGACGCGACATCTGATAATACAAACAATAAAAAATATCCCCCAACGAGCTTCGTTGGGGGATTTCTTTATGCTTTTTTATTAAGTATTACGGTAAACGTGCAGCCCTTATCGGGATTATTTTCGACGGATATTTCTCCATTCTCATAATCGATTATCTTTTTTGCAAGGGCAAGTCCTAAGCCGTGTCCTTCTTGCTTGTGAGAGGAGTCACCTTGATAAAATTTATTGAATACGTGCTTTTTAGCCTCGTCGTCTATTCCAATTCCGTTATCGGATATGGTAAAGACGATGAAATCCTCTTCATTTCTGAGGCGTATCGTTATTTCATCACCCTCATTTGAAAATTTAATGGCATTGCTTATAAGATTGCTCCAAACATGATGGAGGAGTGGCTCACTTCCTGTATATCTGACCTCGTCAAGCTCAACGTCGAATTCAAGGCTTTTGCTTTCCCATTCGGTTTCAAGTGAAAGAATGGATATTCTTATCTGTTCTGCAAGGTCGAATTCGGTAACGGGGGTAACGATTGCTTCGTTTTCGAGCTTTGCTAAGAGCAGTACGCTTCCTGTAAGTGAGGAGAGTCTTTTTGTATTGAAAATTATTTTTTCAACGTATTCTCTTTGCTCGGGCGTAAGGTTGTCGTCATTTTGCAAGAGAGTGGAATACCCCTCGATTGCATTTAGCGGAGTTTTGAATTCGTGAGATACGTTGGACACAAAATCACTTTGTACAATCTCGGTAGATTCAAGCTCCTTTGCCATCACGTTAAAGCCCTTGAAGATGTTTTTGATTTCTTTTATATTGGTAGTTATTTTGAGTCTTACCGAGAAGTCACCTTCAGTTATCTTTTTTATTGCTTTGCCAAGTCTGTCAATGGGATCTAAAAACCATCTTGTGAGGGCACTTGTTGCAAAAATTCCAACAAACAGCGCGGTGATAAGTATCTCCACAAAGGGAGGTGCTTGCCAAAAGTTGTCGACAAACTCCATGCAGAGAATCTCAAGGATTATTCCGAGGAAAAGGCTTATTACAATTTCAAAGGTGACAAGTACTATAAGCCTGAATTTAAGAGTTAACTTTCCATTGATTGATTTCGGTTTCTTTTTTTTGCAAATCATAGCTTAACCACCTTATATCCGACACCACGCATAGTTACTATCTTGAAATCAGTTGAGTTTTTGAATTTATCTCTCAATCTGGCAATATGTACGTCAACTGTGTGGGTGTCACTTTCATTGTCATAGCCCCAAATTTCGTCCATAAGCTGATGGCGTGTAAATATTTTGCCTGGGTACGATGCCATCTTATAAAGGAGCATAAACTCCTTTTGGGGAAGGATAAAGCTCTCGTGTTCGGTATAAACGCTAAACGAATCAAGCTCCATGATGGTTTTTCCGAAAATGAGCTTTCTGTCGTTTATCATCTGGGCGCGACGAAGCAAGGCGCCAACTCTTAAAACCATCTCGTTTATGTTGATGGGCTTTACCATATAGTCGTCCGTTCCGGATATAAAGCCCTCTCTCATATCGTCAAAGGCATCCCTGGCGGTTATCATCATAACGGGTGTTTGATGTCCTGCGCTTCTTAAAAGACGAACCAATTCATATCCGTTGATAACGGGCATCATTATATCTGAAATAATGATGTCGAAATAGTCGTTTTCCAAGGCGTCAAGCGCCTCTTGGCCGTTTGAAACTCCTTTTGTGTAATATCCGCTTTTTGTTAGTGTGTGTGAGAATAATTGACGAAGCTCAACGTCATCTTCTGCAATCAAAATTTTAAACATAGCTGCTCCAATCTTAAATAGTATTGCCTGAGGCTAACATATTTGGAAACTAAAAATGCTATAAATTCAGAGTCAGATTAATTAGTGTGCTTGAGGATTAGATTTGAAAGGTCCTTTACCTCAACTCTCCATAATTTAAGAGTGGAGTGAGTCTTCAGCATATAAAGGGCACTGTTTATCATATCGAGGCTCAATAGTATGAGCAGAGTGACCGATAAAAATCCCAATAATGCAGTATCGATTCTTGAAAAGAATGAGAGGAGAGGAGTGAAAAGATATTTCATGAAAAAGGTTATAAGTGTTGCAAAGCCAAGGCTTGTCGGAACGGAGGTGTATTTTGTGATATGGAGTGGAATTTTACTGTAATTCCACCAGGTTATATCACATATCCATTCCGTTGCATAACCGAGTGCGATCTCGCCAATGCTAACACCTATAAAGGCTATAATGAAGCAATATAGGGTTGAACCCCATCTGGTCGCAAAGGTCACCTCACGATTCAAAAATTCGGGCTTGTCAGGAGTGCCAAAAAGCAGGTAATAGGCAAGAATGGCAAGTCCGTATCCAAGAAGTGAGGGGAAGATCATGTTTCGGTTGTCGATAAATCCATGATTTATTGCGATGAATATATTTTCAACGCAAAATCCTAAAAATGATACCGTAATAACGATCATAATAAGCGAATAAGCTTTTGTTTTTGCCATATTTTCCTCCTTTTGAAATTTAGTGTGCTTTAAGCATACACTATTAGTTTCAACTGTTTGTCAAATAAAATTCAACAAACGTTAATATAGAGAAAATTGGCAAAAATCATCGATTTTGCGTTTTATTTTACTTTGTAGACATTTTTATATAGCAAATCCTTGATTTTTTCAAAGGAATGCTTGTCGATTTTGTCCTTTGAGGTCATAATAAACAGTGTAATGGGCATTCGACCTTCACTTATTGACGGTTGAATATAGGGATATGAATTGAAATTCATTCCGCAACGCTCGTAAAATACGATTCTTCTTTTAGTGAGATCGTCAACGGGTGGCTCTACCTCAAGGCAGACGGTTTTGCTTGTGCTGATAATAATCTCATTCAGAAGACTTGCTCCAAGACCGCAATTTCTATAATCTTTTGCCGTTGCAAGATGCTCAACAAAGATAAAATCGTCAAAATTCCATATTGCGGCAAAGGAAACTACTTGGTTTTCCTTGCGAATCCCGTAAATCTGATAACGCTTGTCATTAAAAAGTGCAAGCTGCTCATTTTTGGGACGAAATTCAGTCAAGGGAAAGCTGTCTTCCATTATTTTATATACAAAATCGAAATCATTTAAAGTTAGCTTGTGTAGCATAAAAGTCCTTTTCCTTAAAAGCTATTACGTAATAATTTTAGCATCAATTAAGGTATTTGTCAATAATTGCTGATATAAAAACCCTCGGGGAAGAAATAATAAACAAGGAGGAGGGATGAAAAATGAAAAGAATATTGTCGGAATTTCTATTATTTTCTATGATTTTAGCCTTGCTTATGCCAAGCATCGTGTGTAGTGCGACAGAAAAGCACTGGTATTGCAAACGAAATAGCGAGCATAAACAACCAACAGTTGATACGGATATTGCATATATAGAAAATTTTGGCGGCATTTACGTTGACAAAAGCCACGGTGATGATAGTGCAGAGAAGGTTATATATCTTACCTTTGACGCAGGATATGAGAACGGAAACGTTGCAAAAATAATGGACGTTTTGAAGAGTGAAGGAGTAAAGGGTTCGTTTTTTATACTTGGGAACCTTATTGATAAAGATCCCGAGCTTGTTTTGAGAATGGCAAATGAAGGGCATTCGGTATGCAACCACACGCTCACCCACAAGAAGCTTGTTGGAGTGAGTGAGGAGGCATTTAACAAGGAGCTTTTGGCACTTGAAGGGGCATATAAAAAGCTGACGGGGAAGGAGCTATCCAAGTTTTTTAGACCGCCTGAGGGCACTTTTGACGAAGAAATGCTTAATCGTGCGAGCGCACTTGGATATAAGACGGTATTTTGGAGCTTTGCCTATGCCGACTGGGATAACGAAAAGCAGCCTGCAAGAGAGGAGGCTCTTAAAAAGATACTTGATAACGTGCATAACGGAGAGATAATGCTCTTGCACCCCACAAGCAAGACAAATGCCGAAATCATGACGGAGCTTATACAAGCCCTCAAATCACAAGGCTATCGTTTTGCAACCTTGGATGAGCTTTGATGCCATTTAATAATAAAAGAAAAGCACCCGAAGGGGTGCTTTATCTTTGTTTGGTTTAGTGGCTGGATTATACGTATTCAACGTATTCAACAGTTGCGTGGTCGTGGCCTGCGTGAGGATCACCTGCAGTTGCTGCGAAAATGTTGATGATGATACCTACTGCGCCACCAAGCATAAGGATTGCAAGAATAAGTGCGAGGATTCTTGTGGAGTTCTTCTGCTTTGACTGTGTGTTATTCTTTTTGCTCATGGTTTTATCTCCTATGTTAAATTAATTATTATCAATCAAAAATCTTTTTGAGATCTTTTTCGGAAATTGCAGATCCCGTTGCAGGAATCTTTATTTTTTTATAGCCTGTATTATCAAGGTGTTCAGAGAATTTTTCACTTGCGCGGGTAATTTTTTGTCCCTTCTTGCAAGTGAATACTGTGCTACCTGCACTCGTTCTGCTTGATTTTTGAGGAATGAGAGAGGTCTTAACTACGATGGCCTTCTTCTGATTATTCACGATAAGGACATCATAGGGCTTCTTTTCGTCCTCATAGAATGCAGCAACGATAGGACTTGCGTCGCTATAAGCACCGACAAGCTTCTTTCTTGTACCCTTGGTCTGATAAGCGGTGATGGGAATTCTTACGCCCTTACCGTTTTCAAAGAGGAATACCATATTGTGCTTTTCGGGGTAATCACTGATTATCTTGATGAATATCGGCTTTTCACCGGGATCCATACCAAGCTTTGCAGGGATATATTCACCCATATCACTTGCCTTGCAGTTTTCAAATTCACTGACCTTTGTTTTAAAGCATTTGCACTGGTCCGTAAAGATGATAAGCTCTGCCAAGGTGTCGGTGAATTCATAGAATACGACCTTATCTCCGTCCTTGACCTTTTGCTCATCATTACCACGAAGGGACTGAGGAGTGATGCGCTTGAAATAACCTTCCTTGGTCATATAGATATGAACGTCACTCTTTTCAACGTGCTCTTCATGTACGTATTCAATCACCTCAGAGTCATCCTGAATCATAGAAACTCTCGGCTTGCCGTACTTCTTCTTAACCTCGGTGAGCTGCTTTGAAATATAAGCCTTGAGCTTAAGATCGTCAGCAAGGATTTCTTTGATCTGTGCAATTTCGGCTTCAAGGTCCTTTACTTCACTAATTCGGTTAAGGATGTATTCACGGTTGAGGTGTCTGAGCTTAATATCTGCGATATAGTCTGCCTGGCGCTCGTCGATTCCAAAGCCCTTCATAAGGTTGGGAACAACGTCGCTATCCTTTTCAGTGCCTCTGATTATCTGAATTGCCTTGTCGATATTGAGGAGTATCTTTGCAAGTCCCATGAGGAGATGGTACTTTTCCTCTTTTTTGTTAAGGTCGAAGGTAAGCTCGCGTTTGCAGCATTCCATTCGGAATTTAATCCACTCGGTGAGTATTTCGATAACGCCCATTTGTCTTGGTGAGCCGTTGATAAGCACGTTGAAGTTACACTTAAAGCTATCCTCAAGGGGAGTCATCTTATAAAGACGAGCCATAAGCATATCGGGATCGGTGCCTCTTCTCAAGTCGAGTGTAAGCTTAAAACCGGAAAGGTCGATCTCATCACGGAAGTCAACGATTTCCTTGATCTTGCCCTCCTTGATAAGCTCTGTGAGCTTTTTCATAATAAGCTCAATAGAGGTGGAGTAGGGAATCTGGATGATATCGATGCAGTTATTTGCCTTGTCGTAGACGTATCTTGCTCTGATTTTAACTGAGCCTGAGCCTGTTTCGTATACCTGACGCATAAGCTCTCGATTATAGATGATCGTACCACCACCGGGAAAGTCTGGAGCTTTTACGATATCGAGTATCTTTTCTACGTTGGTTTTAGGATTTTTGAGGAGGGCGATGGTAGCATCGCAAATTTCTGCGAGGTTGAAGGAGCAAATCTCACTTGCCATACCTACCGCGATACCCTTATTGGGTGTAACGAGAACGTTGGGGAAGGAGGTGGGGAGGAGAACGGGCTCCTGCATTGAGCCGTCGTAGTTATCTACGAAGTCCACGGCATTCTTATCGATGCCACGGAATAGCTCTGCACAGAAGGGATCGAGCTTTGCCTCAGTATAACGCGATGCCGCGTATTTCATATCCGATGAGTACTGCTTACCAAAGCTACCCTTGGAGTCAACAAGGGGATGCAAAAGTGCCTCGTGTCCCTTAGTAAGGCGGACCATCGTTTCGTATATTGCGGCATCACCGTGAGGGTTGAGCTTCATCGTTGAACCAACGATGTTTGCACTCTTGGTTTTTGCGCCTGTGAGAAGTCCCATTTTATACATGGTATAAAGGAGCTTTCTGTGCGCAGGCTTCAGACCGTCAATCTCGGGGATCGCACGCGAAACGATAACGCTCATAACGTAGGGCATATAGTTTTTCTCTATAGTTTCCGTGATGGGCTGAGGTATCGCAGGCTTATGGATTATTTCTTTCTTTTCTTCAACTTTTTTTGTTTTTCTAGCCATTTTTCAATGTCCTTCAAATTTTCTTTATAGTATGCGCTGCGGCGCGTATCATTCTGTTGTAAAGTGCAAGTCCCAAGCCGTCAAGGGGAGGGAGGTGCGCATAGATTCTCGTCGCGCCAAGCTTGTCCGCCTCGCGAAGAGAGGTGAAGAGATTTTTTGCCTGTGCTTGCAGGTCATCTCTTTTGCCTATTGTAATGGTAAGCTCAGGATCAAGTGCATTTGCCTCTTCATCGTAGGAGAGTACTGCACATCCGTATTTCTTCTGCTCCGATATCATAAAGCCTAACACGTCGTCATCATTTCCGTCAAGCAAAATAAAATCTGCACTGGGGGCATAATGCCTGTACTTCATGCCGGGGGAGAGGGGCTTTTCATTTTCTGCGAGCTTTTTAAGCACCGCAGGGGCAATATTTACGTTTTTACACACGCAACAAAGTGCGTCATAGGTGATAGCACCCGGTCTTAAAAGAGTGAGGCTATCTCCGTTTATGCTTACGATGGTGGATTCAAGTCCGATATCACACTCACCGCCGTCGATTATCATATCGACTCTGCCGTTCATATCCTCAAGCACGTATTTTGCACTTGTGGGAGAGGGACGCCCCGAAACGTTTGCACTCGGTGCTGCAATGGGAACGCCGCATTCCTTTATAAGTGCATGAGCTATGGGGTGGGAGGGACAACGCACGGCAACTGTTTCAAGTCCCCCTGTTACGGAGTGTGGAATGCACTCGCGTTTGGGTAGAATCACAGTAAGAGGACCAGGCATAAATTCCTTTGCAAGCTGGTAATATATCTCGTTTGTAAAGGCATATCTTTCAGCATCCTCAGGCTCTGATACGTGGATAATCAATGGATTATCACTCGGTCTGCCCTTGGCGGAATATATTTTTCTTGCAGCGTCTGCAAGAAGGGCATTTCCACCAAGACCGTAGACCGTTTCCGTTGGGAAGACAACAAGACCGTCATTCAAGATGATGCTTGCGGCTTCTTTTAATTGAGAAGAATATTCAATTGTATCATCAATTTTAACGATTCTTGTGTCCATAGTAGTTAATAAATTAGCTTTGAGTTGAATTTTTGAGCTTTTCAGCTGTATCAGCAGTGATGAGTGCATCGATCATATCGTCGATGTTACCGTTAACAAAGCTTTCAAGCGAGTGGATAGTATAGCCGATTCTATGGTCGGTGATTCGGCTTTGAGGATAGTTATAGGTTCTGATCTTTTCACTTCTTGCACCTGTGCCGACCTGCAATTTACGGTCGGAGGATATTTTGTCGTTTTGCTCCTGCTGTTTTATATCAAGGAGCTTTGTGCGAAGCATTTTGAGAGCCTTATCCTTGTTTTTGAGCTGACTACGCTCCTCCTGACACCAAACCACGATGCCTGTGGGCTTGTGGTAGATTCGGATTGCTGATTCAGTCTTGTTGATGTGCTGACCACCGGCACCACTGGATTTGCAAGTTTCGATAACGAGGTCTGCAGGATTCAATTCAACGTCAACGTCCTCGGCTTGGGGAAGCACGGCACCAGTAACCGTTGAGGTCTGAATTCTACCCTGTGACTCGGTTTCGGGAACTCTTTGAACGCGATGAACTCCACTTTCAAACTTGAATCGGGAATAAGCGCCCTCGCCCTCGACCATAAAGCAAATTTCCTTATAGCCACCAAGCTCGGTCTCATTGCAAGAAACAACGCTTGTTTTAAAGCTTGTCTTGTCTGCATACATTGTATACATTCTGTAGAGAACTCCCGCAAAAAGAGCTGCCTCTTCACCACCTGCTCCTGCACGGATCTCGATGATAACGTTCTTGCCGTCGTTGGGATCCTTGGGGAGAAGGAGGATTTTAAGCTCCTCGTAAAGGGTTTCACTCTTTTCCTTGCAAAGAGCGATCTCTTCCTGGATCATTTCCTTTATTTCAGCATCGGCTTCGCCGAGCATTTCAAATGCATCGGCAAGCTCCTGCTCGTTTTTCTTGTATTCACGAAATTTTGTGATTACGGGAGTAAGGGAATTGTATTCCTTTATTCTCTTTGTGAATTCCGTGGGATTTGCCGCGATATCGGGATCGTTCATCTCTCCTTCAATCTGAATATATCTTTGTTCGGCAAAAATAAGTTTATTAAGCATCTTTAGTATTGTCCTTTCGTAAATTTCGGTATTATGCTAAGCAATAATACTAAAATTTGCAGAAAGCACAGAATGCTCTGTAGGATTCGTAAAGGTCAACCTTTGAGATAACCTCGAAGGGTGCGTGCATTGCGATTACGGGAACACCGAGGTCAACAACGTCGATGTTGTGCTTGGAGATGAACTTAGCAACTGTACCGCCGCCACCAACGTCAACTCTACCAAGCTCACCGGACTGCCAGATTACGCCGTATTCTGCCATAGCCTGACGAACGAAGCCAACGAATTCAGCATTTGCATCGTTTGTGCCACCCTTACCGCGAGAGCCTGTGTACTTTGTAAGTACAACGCCGTGAGAGAGAAGGGCAGAGTTTCTCTTTTCGAATACCTCTGCAAAGTTGGGATCGTATGCTGCAGAAACGTCTGCAGAGAGGCACTTGGAGTTTGCTCTTACGATTCTGGGATTTGCACCCATGGAAAGAGCGATCTCGTCGATGAGGTCAAGCATGAAATCACACTGCATACCTGTGTTGCCGTCAGAGCCTGTTTCTTCCTTGTCTGCAAGGATGCACATGAGTGTGTGCTTGCTGTCTGCACAGTCGATGATAGCCTTGAGTGCAGGATATGCACAAACTCTGTCATCGTGACCGTATGCACCGATAAGAGAACGGTCAAGACCTACGTCTCTTGCCTTCTGAGCGGGAACGATAGAAAGCTCTGCTGTGAGGAAGTCCTCTTCAACAATGCCATATTTTTCATTAAGGATTCTCATTGTGTTGAGCTTAACTGCGTTATCTTCATCGCCATAGGGACGGCTGCCAACAAGGATGTTGAGCTTTTCAGCGTCGATGAATGAGCCAACGGGCTTGGAATCCATGCCGTGAGAAAGGTGGGGAAGAAGATCGTTTATGTAAAGAACGGGATCACTCTCGTCTTCACCGATTACAACGTTAACGCTTGTTCCGTCCGCCTTGATAACCACGCCGTGGATGGCGAGAGGTGTTGCAAGCCACTGATACTTACGGATACCACCGTAATAGTGAGTCTTGAAGAAGCTCATGCCCTCTTCTTCGTAAAGGGGAACCTGCTTCAAGTCGATTCTGGGAGAGTCGATATGAGCTGCAGAGATACGGATACCCTCCTCAAGATTTTCGCTACCTACTGTGAAGAGGAAGAGATTCTTGCCTCTGTTATTATAGTAGCACTTGTCACCAACGTTAAGTTTCTGACCGATTGAGTAGGGCTTAAAGCCTGCTGCCTCGGCAATTACGATGGAGGCGTCAACTGCCTCGCGCTCTGTTTTGGCATCGTCAAGATACTTCATATAGTCAATAGCAAAGTCATAAGCCTTGTCGATAGCTTCGGGAGAAGCCTTTTCATAAACACTTGCCTTCTTATAGAAAAGCTGTTCTTTAAGTTCTTTTGTTTCCATAGTTTTATATTCCTTTCAATTTTATTTCAATTATTTGTAAAGCTTTTTATAGGTTTCCCAATAATTCATTACTTTTTTAACGTAATTTCTGGTTTCTCTTACGGGAATTGAATAGTAATCACCGTCGGTATATCCCTCGTCCTCGAGAAAATCAGAAAGATTTCCTTCACCCCAGTTATAGGCAATCAATGCCTTTTCCCAAGAGCCGAAGCGCGAAAAGAGATATTGAAGGTAATAAACACCGTATCGAATATTCGTTTCTGCATCGTAAAGAGATAAAGTGGATGCGTTTTCACTGAGGTGATATTCTGCTAACCACTCGCACGTTGAGGGGATTATCTGCATAAGTCCTATAGCACCAACGTGACTGACAGCATCGGCATCAAAGCCACTTTCTGCTTTTATTACCGCAAAAACAAGCTCCTGCGGAACGGCATATTTTTCGGCATATTTTGCCACAATCTCATCGTATTTTTTAGGATAGATGAGTCTTTCGACACACGAAACGAGCACCGAGCCGACAATTCCCAAAAGAAATGCGATAATCAGTATTATGATGACCGCTCTTGGCGTGAAGATTTTTGAGAATTTCATTTAATATAGATGCCCTCCTGATTGAAAATGGTTTCAAGCTGACGGCACATGTCCTCTTTACCTTTTTCACTGTTTATGTAATAATCAGAATTCTTGATGAAGAACTCGTCATCGGGCTGGGCGGACATTCTCGCAAGGGATCGTTCTCTTGAAATATGATCTCTGTTCATGATTCTTTGAATTCGAATCTCTTTATCGCAAATGACCGAGATTATCATATTACAAGCACCAATGAAAACCTTGGAGGAGAAGAGCGCAGGAGCGTCGATTACTGCGATCTTTTTGCCTCTGTTGATGTACTGGGTGAGGATTTTATTGGTCTCTTCCCAAACGTATTTATGAGTGATGGAATTGAGTGTGGCAAGATTTTCATCCTTATTGTCACCCTCAAAAACGATTTTTGCGAGTGCAACTCTATCAAGCGCACCTCTCTCGTCAATAATTTGCTCACCAAAGGTGCTTTGCAATTCCTTAACGCAGGGGGAGGGGAAGCTTGTGATGGAGTGGTATATATCGTCAGTATTTACACAGGGGATGCCAAGCTCCTCAAATCTTTCGCAAAGAGTGCTTTTTCCAGCACCTGTAGGACCTGTAAGACCGATAATTTTCATAATATCCTCCATAAAAAATAAATTCTCATAGATAGTCATTTTATATTATAACTCATCGGATTAAAATATGCAAGTGATTTCTAATATAATTTTATATAAATAATAATATTTTTTATAAAATCGATTGAAAAATTTGAAACGTTATAGTATAATGAGAATAACTATTAAAATAGGGGTAATATCGATGAAATACAGTTTTTTGCTTTTTGACGCAGATCACACGCTTTTTGATTTTAACAAAAGTGAATATTTGGCACTTAAAAATGCTCTTGAAGCTCTTGGATGTCCAAGTGATGACGCGATTATCGAAAGATATAGCGTGATAAACGTGAAGTACTGGAAGATGCTTGAAAGAGGAGAGATAGACAAAAAGAGCCTTATGCTTGCGCGCTTTGTTGAGTTTGCAAGTGAATTTGGATTTGAGGATAAGGCAGAAAAGCTTTCAAAGCTCTATATGAGCAATCTTGCAAGTGAGGCTCATCTCTTTGACGGAGCTTTGGAAATGATTGCGGAGCTTTCGGAAAAATACAGACTTTTCATCATCACAAACGGAGTGAAAAGCACACAGGACGGAAGATTCGGACTTTCTCCTATAACTCCTTATTTCGAGAAGATCTTTATATCCGAGGTAATAGGGGCTGAAAAGCCGAGCCTTGAATTTTTTGATGCGGTTGCTAAGGGTATAGAAGGATTTGAAAAGTCACGCGCGATAGTTATCGGTGACTCTCTTTCAAGTGACATTAAGGGTGCAATCAATGCAAAACTTGATTGCATTTGGTATAATCCCATCAAAAAGAGTGCTCCTGAGGGTTGGAATATAACATATACCGTAGAAAGCTTTGAAGAAATTTTAGATATTCTTAGATAGATTGAAGAGGTATTGGATTTGCAGGGTATTATTGATTTTTTGATATCATATGATATACCGTATGAAGAAAACGTGCAAGGAAAAAGGCTTTGCTCCTTTCACGTTGGAGGCTGTGCAAGACTTGTTGTAAGACCGGCAAATGCCGATCAGCTGACAAGCCTTTATGCCTATTTGAATAAAAATGAAATAGAGAATATTTTGCTTGGAAAAGGATCAAACGTTGTCATCGGTGACGATGGCTTTGACGGAGTTGTGGTCCAGCTTTCCGAGATAGCAAGAGTTGATTTTGATATAACCGACGATAATTGCATCGTGGCAGGTGCCGGAGCCTCCATGCTCAAGCTTGCAAACTTTGCTTGTCAGAACGGGCTTTCCGGTCTTGAATTTGCCCAAGGCATTCCCGGAAGCGTTGGTGGCGGTGTTTATATGAACGCAGGCGCATACGGCGGTGAGATATCCCAGGTGTTAAAATCCTGTCTTGTATTTGACAAGAGACGCAGCGAGCTTTTCATCGTCGACGGCAAAGGCTGTGATTTTTCCTACCGTCACAGTGTATTTATGGATAACAAGGACCTTATCGTCATCTTTGCTACCTTTGAGCTTACAAAGGGAGATTCCGACGAAATAAAGGCAAGAATGGACGAGATGCGCGCAAAGAGAAGTGCCAGTCAACCTCTTGAATATCCAAGTGCAGGCTCAACTTTTAAGCGTCCTGTCGGACATTTTGCAGGCAAGCTCATTGAGGATGCAGGCCTTAAGGGATATACCGTGGGTGGTGCACAAGTCAGTGAAAAGCACGCGGGATTCGTTATAAATTGCGGTGGAGCTACTTGCAATGACATTAAAAATTTAGTTGAACACATACAAAAAACAGTTAAGAATAAATTCGACGTTTTGCTTGAATGTGAGATAGAATTTATATGATTTGGAGAGAAAAATGACGTTTTCTGAGAACATTAAAAGAGAATTTATTGAGGAAATACCGCACAAGACCTGCTGTCGCAGGGCCTTTGCTTACGGTATCCTTTTTGACGCCTTTACTGACGGGGACAGAGTTTATATCGATGCAAGCGATATGGATTATGCCGAGTTTTACCGTCAGGTTTTCGAGCGCCAATTTTCAAAGGAAATCGTTATAGCTCCAATAAAAAAGGCAGGAAGAGAATATTTCAGAGTGGAATTTGTTTTTCCGTCAGTTGAAAAAAAGGTTGCACATCTTGACAAGGATGGAGCACTTATGAAGGACTATATGGAATTCAAATGTCCCGCTTGCCGAATGAATTTTTTAAGAGGTATCTTTTTGTCCCGTGCCACTCTTACGTTTGAGGCAGGGAACAATCACCTTGAATTTCGTATTCAGCACCCATATCGCGCAAAAATACTTGCGGATTTCCTTTCGGCATGTCAAATTGAGCCTAAAACGGTTGCAAGAAGAAACGCGATTGGTCTTTATTATAAAAAAGCCGACAGAATTGAGGATATCCTCAATCTTTTGCAGGCAAATAATGCCTTTTTCGAGGTAATGAACAGACGAATCGAGCGCGATATCATCGTGCAAGAGAATCGTGCGGTAAACTGCGAGTCAGTCAATATCGCAAAGTCGGTTGCAACGGCTCAAAAGCAACTTCGTGCGATAGAAATCATCAAGGAGGCAGGCCTTCTTGAAAAGATAGGACACGAGCTTACAGAAAGCGCAAAGCTCCGTCTCGAGCATCACTCGTCATCACTTTCCGAGCTTGCCGCTCTTCACGAGCCACCTATTACCAAATCCACGCTCAATAACCGATTTGCCAAGATCATGAAAATGGCGGAGAATATCGCGAATAAAAAGATTTAGTTTGCAATGGGAATTTTGTTATCATAATGTATACAATTTGGTGAACAATCACGTACAAATACGTATGGGCGCACCGCGTGCGTCCGCGCAGAAAATAAAAATAAAAGGAGAGTAAAAATGGAAATAATTATTGAGTTTTTACTAGGTCTTATAATAGTGATTTTGTCAGTTCCTACAAGTATAATCATGGGTATCGCCTCTATTATTAAAGAACTTATTCCGATGATTGCAGAGTTTGGGGAATCAATTGTTAATTTCTTTGCAGGATTGTAAGAGATTGACAGAAAATACAACTAACGGCTATTGATTAGAATGGCAAATCGTTATGTGTTGTTTTGATTTGCAAAAACAACACGATTTGCGCGGAGTTTTGCCGCGAAGCTCTATAAAAAAGCTTTTTGGTTCTTTTTCTCGAAAAAGAACAATATACTAATTCAAACTAACTTTGAAAGGAGAACGCTTGTGTCAGATTTTGTACATTTGCATTTACACAGTGAATACAGCTTGCTTGACGGTGCGTGCAGGGTAAAGGACATACCAAAGCGCGCAAAGGAGTGCGGTCATAATGCGGTGGCGCTTACCGACCACGGCGTTCTTTTCGGTGTGCCTTCTTTTATATCAGCTTGTAAAAAAGAGGGGATAAAGCCCATCGTTGGATGTGAGGTATACGTTGCACCCCGTTCTCGCTTTGACAAGTCGAGTGGAAACGGACAGCCATATCACCTCGTCTTACTTTGCAAGAACGAAACGGGCTATAAGAATCTTTTGCAGATGGTTTCTCTTGCCTATACCGAGGGCTTTTATTCAAAGCCGAGGGTGGATACCGAGCTTCTTCGTCGCTTTAGTGACGGTCTTATCGCGCTTTCTGCCTGCCTTGCGGGAAGGGTGTCAAGAATGCTCTCTGCAGGAGATTACGAAATGGCAAAGCAGTCGGCACTTGAATATGCCGACATATTCGGAAAAGATAATTTTTTCATTGAAATACAAAATCACGGCATTGAGGAGCAAAAGCAGATTTTGCCCGATCTTGTAAGACTTGCAGACGAGTGCAATTTGCCCCTTGTTGCTACAAACGACTGTCACTATCTCCGTCGTCGCGATGCAAATACTCAGGCAGTTCTTATGTGCATTCAGATGAACAAATGCATTACCGAGGGACGCCCCATGGGCTTTGAAACCGATGAATTTTACTATAAGGATTCGGACGAGATGAAGCTCCTTTTCTCAAAGTACGAGGGTGCTGTTGAGAACACAGTCAAAATTGCCGAGCGTTGCAATTTCGATATTGAGGACGGTGGAGTGGTTCTTCCCAAGTATCCTGTTCCACAGGGTAAGGGTGCGTCTGAATATCTTCGTTCACTTGTTCTTTCGGGACTTGAAAGGCGCGAGAATAATGGCACAATTTTATATAAAAATCACGAAAAGCGCGAGTATCTTGAGAGAATAGATTACGAGCTTTCCGTTATCGACACGATGGGATATTCGGATTATTTCCTCATCGTTTGGGACTATGTTGCATTTGCCAGATCAAAGGGCATTCCCGTAGGGCCGGGAAGAGGCTCCGGTGCAGGAAGCCTTGTGGCATATCTTCTTTCGATTACCGATATAGATCCCATCGAATTTGACCTTTTGTTTGAAAGATTTTTAAATCCCGAGCGCGTTTCCATGCCCGATATCGACATGGACTTTTGCTATAACAGACGCGACGAGATAATTGAATACGTTAAAGAAAAATACGGCTCGGACCACGTGTCACAGATTGCTACCTTCGGCACACTTGCTGCCAAGGCGGCAATACGCGATACCGGACGTGCTATGGGATTGAGCTATGCCGACGTTGACGCAGTTGCAACCAAGATCCCAAGAGTGCTTGGAATCACTCTTGAAGAGGCTCTTCTTGATCCCGATTTCAAGGCAAAGTACGATGAAAGTGAGCAAAACAGACTCCTTATCGACACTGCTATGGCGCTTGAGGGAATGCCAAGAAACGTTTCTATCCACGCGGCAGGTATAGTTATCACGGACAAGCCACTTCATAATTACGTTCCGTTGGCATTGAGCAATGGAGCAACCATAACTCAGTACGATATGGATGCCGTTGCAGAGCTTGGACTTTTGAAATTCGACTTTTTGGCACTTCGTTACTTGACGATAGTTAACGATGCAGTGCAGCAAATAAAGGAGAAAAATCCCGATTTTGATATTGAAAAGATACCTCTTGACGATAAAGATACCTATGACCTTGTTTCATCGGGTATGACGGAGGGTGTTTTCCAGCTTGAAAGCGCGGGAATGCGACAGTTTTTGTCACAGATGAAGCCAAGAACACTTGAGGATATCATTATCGCGATATCTCTCTACCGTCCCGGACCTATGGATTCCATCCCTCACTATCTTGAGTGCAGAGAAAATCCCGATAAGATAGAATATCCATTGGATATGCTTTGCGACGTGCTTAAGGGTACTTCGGGAGTCGTAGTATATCAAGAGCAGGTAATGAGCATATTCCGTCTTGTTGCAGGATACACCTTTGGACATGCTGACATAGTAAGACGAGCTATGTCAAAGAAAAAGCATGCCGTGCTTGAGGCGGAGCGTGAGGCATTTATCAGTGGAGCAGGTGAGCGAGGAGTAGATACCGTAAAGGCAGAAAAGCTCTTTGACGATATGATCAGCTTTGCAAACTATGCCTTTAATAAGAGCCACGCGGCGGCATATTCGATAATTTCATACAGAACGGCATATCTTAAAGCACATTATCCAAAGGAATATTTTGCAGCGCTCCTTACGAGCGTGCTTGGAAACATGCCCAAGATTGCCGAATATATATCCGACTGTGCAAAGCTTGGTATCGGTGTTTTGCCACCCGATATCAACAAGAGTGAGATGTATTTCCACGTTAGTGAAAATAACATCCGATTTGGACTTCTTGCCATCAAAAACGTTGGTCAAAGCTTTGTTGAAAACACCATTAAGGAGCGAAAGAGAAGGGAATTTTCATCCTTTGACGATTTCGTTGACCGAATGAGTGACTACGATATGAATAAGAGAATGGTCGAGTCTCTTATAAAGAGTGGAGCTATGGACCGTCTTGGCAAGCGCCGTTCACAGATAATGGCAAGCTATGAAACGATAATCGACGGAGCAACCAGCAAAAAGGGAAATAATATAGCAGGACAGCTTGATTTCTTCTCCATGGCACAGGGATTTGATGCAGGACTTCAGTTTGATTATCCCGACCTTCAGGAAATTCCTCTTTCCATTCGACTTGCCCAGGAAAAAGAGGCAACAGGTCTTTATTTCTCAGGTCATCCCCTTGATTCATACAGAGAGCACACCGACGATATTTCAAGTGAGCAGATAGTGAGCCTTTCGCCTGAGATGGCAGAGGGAGAAAGAAGATTTATCAATATCGTGGGCATCGTTTCAAGCGTTACAGTAAAGACCACGAGAAGCGGTGATAAAATGGCATTTTTCACTCTTTCCGACCGATACGGAGAGATAGAGTGCATTGCATTTTCACGAGCATATTCGCAGATATCCTACCTCATAAAAGAGGATAACGCGCTCTGTGTTAACGGCAGCATTCAAGCGCGCGAGGATGAAGATATCAAGCTCATCGTGTCAAGTGCTTTTGAGCTTGAAAGAAACGGCGAATACCGTCCAAAGCCTAAGAAAAACGCGCCTTCCTTAAACAAGGAGAGTACCGAAAGGCAAAGCTTTGGAGGAAGCAGGAATGCCCCGAGCAAGCTCTATTTGAGAGTGCCCTCACTTGATTGCGACGAGTTTTATAAAGCCAAAAATCTTGTTGAGATTTTCGAGGGTGCGATACCCGTAATCTTCTATGATTCAAGCAAAAAGGAATACCAGCCATCAGGGCTTGGATTTGACCTTACCGACTACACAGTAAATCAGTTAAAATCCCTTTTGGGAGAAGGAAACGTGGCCGTAAAATAAGAGATAACTTGGCTTGAATTCAAGTTAATAAGACACCCAAAATGCTTTGGAGCATCCGTTTTATCGGATGCTCCTTTTGTGCTTTTCGTATTCGTTTTTATAGATGTTTTCCATTGATTTTACCATGATTTTGGCGTCAAATTCCTCTGAAAATCGTTTGTAAGCACCCTCCGAGCATTTTTGATAAAGCTCCTTGTCGTGATATAGTCTTATTAGGCATTCAGCTAACGCGTCGGCGTTTTTTGAGGGGTAAATAAGACCGTTTATGCCGTTCTTTACCATGTGTGGATTTCCGCCGAAATCACTTGCTACACAAGGGATTTTAAGGCTCATTCCCTCGGAAAGAGCAAGGCTTGAGGTCTCTGTTCCGTATGAGCAATTCACGTTGATATCGGTGATGCTTAATATTTTGCTCACGTCATTGCAAAAGCCTAAAAAATTAACGTGATCTTCAATTTCAAGCTCCCTTGAAAGCTTTTTCAGGGTGGCTTCATAGCTTCCCGAGCCAACGATGAAAAGCTTGAAATTTTTATGGTGCTTTAAGCAAATTTTCATCGCGTTAAGAAGGGTAGTATGCCCCTTATATTCTTCAAGACGGGCAAGGATCGTGATAACGAAATCGTCGCTTTTCAGGTTATATTTTGCCCTTAGATATTCCTTTTCAAAAACCGATGCACTCTTGAGCGGGGGGACTCCGTTTATTACTGTTTTTATCGGTTTTTGGCTGCAGCCCATAGCTAAAAGATCGTTTTTTACGGAGTCTGCAACGGCAATTATCGTGGTTGAAAGAAGGGAGCAGGCAAGTCCAAAGGATGCGCGAAAAAGAGGATTTTTGGCTGATTTGGGTATAGGAAAGGTGCAATGACGGGTGCAAATTCTTGATGGGATTTTAAGCATCGTTGCCGCGATTCTTGAGGAAAGGGACGCGTGAGAATGAACTATGTCCGGCATCACCGATTTGATGATCTTTGCATCCTCAAAAATGGCTTTTTTAGAGAAGGAATCATCGTCGGAATGCTTGCATTCTATCACCTTGCAGGGAAGTGATTTGAGGGCGGAAATCAAGTTGCTTTTTTGTGGCAGGGCAACGTAAATATCAAAGATTTTTGTGTCCGTATACTGTATTTGATTGCACAAAAGTCTGCCTGCGCCACCGATATTCGTGTCGGTGAGAAAGTGAAGAATTTTTATCATGTTTTGCCCCCTATATTCTCGTTTTTATTAGTTTTTGAGGCTTTTTGTGAAATTATGTGATGAATTTTTACACTTAATAGCAAGAAATATCTCCTTGCATTGTAAAACACTCTTGACATGGGAGTTAAAATGTATTAAAATTATTTTAATTATGCAAACCTTGGAAAGGGGAAAGTTTATGGTAGGAAAAGCATTGGACAGAATCTCGGCGGCAAAGGATTTTGCTACCAAGACCGAAAAAAAGGTCATTGACGGAATTTTGAATATTCCCTCAAACGAGATTATTTATCTGTCGATAAGTGATCTTGCTTCAAGACTCAACGTGGCAGAGGCAACGCTGGTGCGCTTTTGCAAGAAGCTTGGATATAACGGCTTTCAGGATTTTAAGCTTCATTTGAGCCAGGATGCCGTAATTTACGGAATGGCTGACACTGATTCAACCACCCAGAAAATTGCCTTGCAAATGGTTGATGCCATAAACGAAACATCGCGAAGCATCAAATATAACGATTGCCTTGAGATAGCCGAAATGATGATAAATTCCGGCAAGGTGTGTGCCTTTGGCGTTGGAAACTCTGCGATTACCGCAATGGAGATAAGCAACGTTCTGGCAAGAATAGGAGTTATGGTTACCTACACGCCCGATTCACATCTTCAAGCGATGATTACAAGCAATCTGACTCCGAATGATACGGTGATTCTTATCAGTGTTTCAGGCAGTACAAAGGATATCATCGACGTTGCAGAGATTGCAAAGAAGAACGGAGTAAAGATAGTGGTCATCACCTGCTATGACCATTCACCTCTTGCAAAATATGCCGATTACATACTCTTTTCAACAAGACGAGAGGCGGCTTATGAGGGAGGATCCGTATCAACGATAGTTTCCATTTCCTACATCATCAACGTGCTCTATAACGCGATAAAAGAGAAATTAGGTCAGGACGGATACGAATACACGATGCGATCAGCTCGCAGTGTTGCCAATAAATCACTATAACGAGGGACGATATGTTATTACAGGATAAACAGATAGACAGAATGGTGCTCAAGGTAAGAAGACTTGAGCAGATGTATGCGGATTTCTTGATAAAAGAAACCTTGATTCCAAGGGTTACCGTTTCAAAGAACGGAAAGGATATTGAGGTAAAAAAGGGATATAGATGGGGCAAGGATTTTGCTTGTGAGAATTTTTCATTTATCGCCGAAGGGTTGAAGGAGAATGAAAAATACTACGTTTTTGCAGATGCAGGCTCACCCGAATACCTTATATTTGTGAACGGCAAAAAAATAGGCATGCTTGACTACGTTCCCGATGCGTTTGAGCCTCCGGCACGTACACACAGATACGTTTTGCTTGACGGACTCAAAAACGGTGACAAGGTAACGCTTGAGGCATATTATTCACATCCCATTTCGGGACTTAATCCATATGACGCTCCCTTTACTTGGTCATATTCAAGCCTTCGAGAGGATAGACCTTATAACGAGATTGGTCTTGTAGTGCTTGACCAGCCTCTTAAGGCGCTTTATGAAAAGCTTGTTCTTCTTGGCAAGCTCTATGATGGTACGGCTGACAGGTTCCAGCGCTCACAAATAGAAAAGGTATATCTTGAGCTTTTCAAGACTCTCCCACTTGATATGGGGGCTCCGGGTGCAGAAAAGGCAATCGAGGGCGCATCCATTATCGACGGATATTTCAATTCCGAAAAGAAATTGCCCTACGTTGGTGTTATCGGTCATAGCCATCTTGACACAGCCTGGCTTTGGACTGTTGATGAAACAAGACGTAAGCTTATGCGTACAGTTTCAAATGCCGTAACACTTCTTGACAGATATCCCGAATACAAATTCTTTATGTCCACTGTGCTTTATCTTAAGTGGATCGAGGATGATGATCCCGAGCTTTTTGCCAAGGTCAAAAGACTCATTGCCGAGGGTAGATTCGAGGTTAACGGCGCGACTTGGGTTGAATGTGACGGAAATCTTACGGGCTCCGAGGCATTCTGCCGTCAGTTTGTTCGCGGCAAGAGATATCTGAGAGATAAATTCAATTACGAATCCGATACCTTCTGGCTTCCCGATACCTTCGGATATTCTGCGGCTCTTCCTCAGATAATGAAGGGAAGTGGAGTTGATTATTTCCTTACAACGAAGCTTTCCTGGAACGACACCAATATGTTCCCCTATGAAACCTTCATGTGGAAGGGAATTGACGGAAGTGAGGTGCCCGTTCACTTTAACACAATCCACACATGGATTGACGAGCAGTCCGTTTCCAAGCGCATAAACGATATAAGAAATATGCGTGAGACCGACTATTACCTTATGGCATACGGCTTTGGTGACGGTGGCGGTGGACCTTCTGACGAGATGGTTTCAAGAGCTATCTATACCGAGGAGCATGCAAAGGATGCTATCGTTGAGCATACTACGGTTTCCGACTTTATGAAGAAGGTTAGCGCTCAGACGCTCCCCAAGTATTTCGGCGAGCTTTATCTTGAGCTTCACAGAGGTACATATACTACAAATCATGGACTTAAGATGTACAATCGCAGACTCGAAGAGGCTCTTCACGATGCTGAGCTTATCTCCGTCCTCAAGGACGAAAGAGAAGCAAAGGGCTTGACTGACGGTCTTTACGATACACTTATGCTCAATCAGTTCCACGACATCCTTCCCGGTACCTGTATCGCAGAGGCTACCGATATAGCACTTGCCGAGCAAAAGCAGGCATTGAAGGATGCTAAATCATATATCGCAGGAAAGGGAAGAAAGTCCTATTTCAATACCTTGCCCCACGCAAGAGTTGAGATCCTTCCCACAACAGATAACGGTCAAACGTATGAGGCAATTGACGGTGAAAGAACCGTTGCTCCCTATAAGTTTGATGCATATTCCTACGGAAAGAAGCAAAAGAGTGATAAGATTCCTTTCAAGGTTGAGGGTGACGTTATAACCACTCCCCACCTCAAGGCAACTATTAAAAACGGCGTTATCACATCCTTGATTTTCGGTGGCAGAGAGCTTATCTGTGGCAGAGGCTTTAACGTTATCAAGGCTTATGAGGACATCCCCTTCATCTACGACAACTGGGATGTTGATGCGGATTACTCAATGAAGGAAAGAAGCGTAAGATTCCTTTCTCAAGAGGTGGTATCCGTTGGTGAATATCTCCTTGTTTTGAGAGTAAAATACGATATTGCAAACGGTTCTCACCTTGAAACCGATATCAAATTCAGATACGACGATCCCACGGTTGAGTTTGAAAACAGACTCATCTCCGGCGATAAGCATACACTTATAAGAGCAGAGTTTGACACCACCATGTTTGCACCCGGCTACAAGTGCGAAACACAGTTTGGTCACGTTGAGCGTAACTGCTATGACAGAGATAAGAGCGATATCGCAAAATTTGAGGTTTGCTCACACAAGTGGACCGACCTTTCCGAATACGGAATGGGTATCTCCTTGCTCAGTGACTGCAAGTACGGTGTTTCTTGCCGTGGCTCGGATATGGGAATCACCCTGCACAAGAGTGGCACTCATCCCGATGCAAGAGGTGACCTTGGAGAGAGCTTCTTCAGATATGCTATCTATCCTCATAACGGTGCACTTTCTATGGATACCGTTAAGAAGGCATATGCATTTAACTATACTCCTGTTCGCACAGCAGTAAAGGGAATGGCTATGCCGTACAGACTTGAGGGTGACGATTCCGTTATCATCGAAACAGTTAAGCACGGTGAGGAGGGCGGTGTTATTCTTCGTCTTTATGAGGCTCTTGGAGCTACCGCTTGCGTAACGCTTTGCACAAATGACAAGAAGATTGTTGAGTGTAATATTCTTGAAGATGAAAAGGCTGCTCTTGGAGAGGGAAGTGCGAAAATGACGTTTGCTCCCTTCGAAATAAAAACAATAAAAATCATATAAAATTTGTTGGGCTCGATGAAAATCGAGTCCAATATTTTTTGCAAAAATGAAATTTTATTTCAAAAAAATATATGTAATATGGAAGGAATTTTTCAAAAACTATTGACTTTAAAGTGCGGTTGGTTTATAATATATTAAATATATATATAATGCAAAAATTATATGTACAAGGTGCACAAAAATCGACCTTGTTTATGTACAGAAAGGACAAATAATGAGCTGTTTAAAAAGAGGATTGATTGTATCTTGCCAGGCTGTTAAGGGTGAACCCCTCTACGGATACGGCATTATGCATTTATTTGCTAAGGCTGCAAAGGAAGGCGGCGCTACGGGAATCAGAGCGCTTGTCGACGATATAGATAGTATTAAGGACGAGGTAGGGCTCCCCATCATCGGTCTTGTTAAGGAGATTTACGATGACAGCGAGATTTATATCACCCCCACTAAAAAAGAAATCGATAGATTGCTTGCAACAAAGTGCGACGTTTTGTGCATGGATGCAACACTCAGAGAGCGTCCCGAGGGAGAAACTCTTGAGGGCTTGTATGCATATGCAAGAGCAAATGCGAACGGCAGAGAAATCATGGCTGACGTTTCTACACTTGAAGAGGCAATCAATGCAGATAGACTTGGATTTGATTACATATCCACAACGATGAGAGGCTACACTCCCTACACAAAGCAGTATGAAATTCCCGACGTTGATTTCGTTGCAGAGTGCCTGAAGCACGTTAAGAATGCAAAGGTTATCGCTGAGGGTGGCGTGTTTGAGGTTGCACATATGGAGGCTATCTCAAAGGTAAATCCCTATGCAGTAGTAGTTGGCTCTGCAATTACACGTCCCAAGGTTATTACAGAAAGATTGCTTGGTGCACTTAAGCTTGAAGACTGATATGAAAGTTGTTTATCTTCCACTTGACGAAAGACCTTGCAATTATTACTTTGCAGGTAGAATAGCAAAGGGTACGGGAGTTGAGGTTATAGCTCCTGATATGAGCCTTCTTGGAACTAAAAAGACTCCTGCGTCGTTTGAGACGGTTTCAAATTTCCTTCTTGAGCATGCAGAAAGTGCAGATAGCTACGTGATTTCAATGGATATGCTCCTTTACGGTGGCATCATCCCATCAAGATTGCATCATTTCTCAGAGGACGAGCTTTCTAAAAGACTTGCAGTCCTTGACAAAATAAAGGCTATAAATCCCAGGGCTAAGATATATGCGTTTGCTTTGATTATGAGATGTCCCTCATACTCAAGTGCTGACGAAGAACCCGATTATTACGAATATTGCGGAAGAGAAATCTTCCTTTCGGGTCAGGTAAAGCACAAGCTTGAGCTTGGCATTATCGATAAGAGCGAGGCTGATGAGCTCCTTGCTTCTTATGAAGATGTCATCAAGGGAAATCTTCCCGACTTCGAGGCTCGACGCAAAACAAACAGAAATATGCTCATCAAGGTAGTTGAAAGACTTCACAAATCCATCGATTTCCTCATTATTCCTCAGGATGATTCCGCAAAATACGGATACACCTCCATGGATAGAGAGGCAATCAAGCTTGAGCTTAAGCAAAACGGATTTGATGACGTTGCTATGTACCCCGGTGCTGACGAGGTGGGAATGACTCTTCTTGCCCGTGCAGCCTGTGAATATAAGGGCGTGACTCCTAAGATAGATTGCAGATTCGTGCATAAGGATTCACACAAGGTTACTCCTCTTTACGAGGATAGACCTGTTGGCGTTACTCTTCCTTTCCAGGTCGAGAGCGCAGGCTGTGTTATCGCAAACGGTGATGACGCAGATATCAATCTCTTCTTGAATTATCCCTCATCCCATCCCGTTGAGGTTTGGCAGGAAAAGAGTGAGGGCTATGACACAAGAGATCTTGTGGCATTTGTTTCTGAGATAAAGAGCAGTGCCAAGGCAGGGAAGGTTACGGCAATTGCCGATGGCGCTTACTGCAACGGAGGAGACAGAGAGCTTCTTCAGATGATAAACGATGAAATGGATATTTTAGAGCTTTCCGCGTATGCAGGATGGAATACCTCCTCAAATACGCTCGGAACTGTAATTTGCCAGGCGGTGTTCGTGTTCCTCTTTGGCAACAGTAAGGATCAGAAGAGATTCCTTGCAGAGAGAATTTATGAGGACGTTGGCTATTGCGGATACGTTCGTGCTTACGTTACGAACAATTTGCTTGAAGCTATGGGCTTTAATTACTTTAATGCAGGCTCAACTGACGGTGAGGTTGCCTCGATCGTGAGAAGAGAGCTTGATTCCTTCATCAACAAATATTTCCCCAATATATCTACGAGATATGAAATAGACGTGTGCAGAATGCCTTGGAGGAGAATGTTCGAGGTTGACGTCTCATTAAAAGAGAGAGAAATCTGACACGAAATCGGAGTTTTTATGAGAAAAGACACATGCGCTATGGATGCGCAAAATTCAAATAAAATTTTATTCAAGGATGGAGTAAGAGGAATCTGGCACAGGCCTAATTCCAGTGAAAGAGAGACCAACCTTGAAGAACTTATCGCGGTTTTGGATGAATTTCAAGAGGCAGGCATAAATCTTGTTTTCCTTGAGACCTTCTACCACGGAATGACAATTTACAAAACGGATAAGGTTGCATATCACACAAGACTTGAAGGCTTTACTTACGGTGAGTATCCCGATTATCTTTCTGCATTCCTTGCCGAGGCAGAGAAGAGAGGGATCATGGTATATGCCTGGGTTCAGGACTTCTATATTGGCTTCAGAGATTATATAAGTCTTGTAACTGAGCATCCCGATTGGTTGCTTATCACTCAGTCAGGTGGTATAAGACATATGACCGAGGGACAGGGCTTTGGTGGATATATCTTCCTTGACCCTGCAAATAAAGAGGTAAGGGAATTCCTTTTGTCCCTTTACGACGAGATTTTGACAAAGCACCCACAGATCAAGGGACTTAATCTTGACTATATCCGTTATCCCATTTCAGAATTTGACGAGGGCACGGATACGGGATATACCAAGATTTCGATGCTTGAGTTTGCAAATAAGCATGGAATTGACAAGGCTGTATGCGAAAGCATTGAGGACTTTAACAAAAAGCTTTCCTCTGACGGCCTTGCAGGTGAGTGGACTGCACACAGAGCAGGCTATATTACTGAGTTTGTAAGGTGTGTTCATGACCTTGTTACAGAAAAGCACAGTGAAAAGCTTATTTCCACTGCAGTTTTTGCTGAAATTGGTCAGACGTATGAGCTCAAAAAGCAAAACATCAAGGTGTGGCTTGAAAACGGATACGTAAATTTTGTAACTCCCATGGTGTATTTCTATGAGGCAGAGCAAATTTTTGATTCCGTTTCAAAAATGAAGACGATATGTGGTGACATAGAGTGCTACACAGGACTTTACACAACTTATCATAAGCAAACCGTGAACGAGCTTGCCGATCACATTAAGGCAAGTGAGCGTGCAGGAGCTAACGGATTTGTGCTTTTTGATGCTGCAAAGACTTTCTTTGAGGCAACTGAGGATTATAAGGGATTTTTAGGCAACGCCTACGGCAAAAGCGAATAAGCTTTTTCGCGCAAAGCATACCTTATCATCTTGCGACTGAACAAGTCGATAAATAAGTTTACTATTTAGTGAAAATAAATCAAATCATTATTCATAGGAGGAAATATGAAAAGAAAATTATTTAAACTCGGTCTTGGTTGCTTGATCGTTGCTCTTCTCATGGTTTGTGGCATCAGCGTTTTTGCTATCGACGGCGAATACACTCGTGACATTACTGTGATGGACATTACTGTTACAGCAAACGGTCAGACAATCACAAACGTTTATTCAGACCCCGTTGACTACTGGGAAGTAGCAGATGCAGGTTCACTTAACGACTATGAGATTCGTTATGACACCATCAAGGCTACAGATTCAATCATTTACACAGGTTACTATCCTGATACAACAACACATCGTCAGGGTAACGTTATCGAGTACGTTTGTGAAAAGGTTGATAGCCAGTACGTTGTTACAAAAATCAATACAAGCGGTGACGGTAGCACATACATTCCCTTGAATGGTTTTGTTCTTTCTCTCAGCTCCTCCACAGGTGAGGGCTTTGCCAAGGTTGGCGACGTGATTTCTCTTGGTGGAAGAACACTCACAATTCCTACAAGAGCAGTTGAATCAGCCTCAGGTAAGAGAATTGTTGTTGATGCAACAAATGCTAACCGTTCAATGCCCATGGTAGTTTACTATGACTATCAGTTCGGTGAAAAGACAGGCACTAACGTATTCGGTACAGAAATGATCTGTCAGTTCGACTTTGAGAAGAACACATTCATCGTTATAGATTTTCGTCCCTTCCTTTCAGGTGACGATTCAGGCTCTGTAATTCCCGATAACGGCTTCGTTCTCAGTGCATACGGTGAGGGCTTTCGTGCTCTCCTTGCAGCGCAGCAGCTCTTCAAGGTTGGTGACGAGGTTAAGATGGTAGGCTTTGACTACGTTCGTTTTGGCGGTACAGTTTACGGAAGCTTTGACCACATCAACCCCGACAAGAACACAAATCCCGATGCTATGGAAACAGCAACTGAAGAATTTCCTGGATTCAGAGGTACAAACCAGACAATCATCTACAAATACGGTTGGCAGTACAAGAATGCTTCCGGTACAGGTACAAACGTATACGGCTATGAGGCGGCAGTAGACGCAAACGGCGTTGTTGTTGAGCTTGGCGTTAACGTTTCCTCCATTCCCGAAGGCGGTTTTGTAATCTCCGGACACGGTGTTGGACGTGACTTCATCCGTTCAAACGTTGTTCTTGGTGCAACAGTTGTTCTTGACGAGGCAAACAAGTCCTATTCGATTTCAACAACACTTAACAGCTATTATGAAAATCTCGTAACAAGCGTTAATACAATTATCGACGTTGCAGAGTCCAGAATCAAGCAGCTTTACGACGTTGATTCCGTTACTTTGAACGCATACATCTCTCAGGTTAAGGATGAGCTTGACACTCTTGAGACTCTCAAGGATGAAATCGAGGCAAAGCTTGCTAATCCCGACCTTACAGAGGAAGAAAGACTTTCCTTGCTCATGAACTACAATGACAGTCAGCTCAAGATCGAGAGACTTCGTCAGAGCATTCTCGTTTCTTCAGCTGAGAGCAAGATCGTGTCTGCCCGTGCAGTATGGCACAGACCTATCGAAACAACTTATGCAGAAATCAAGGCAAACGTTGAAATGTATAAGGAAATCGGTATCAACCTTGTATTCGTTGAAACTCTTTACAACGGTTACTCATCATTCAAGAGTGACGTTGAGGAATTCCCCTATCACAAGAATCTTGCAAATACATACAAGACAGAGAGTGGCATCGTTTATGACGATTATCTTTCTGCATTCGTTGCTTGCTGCATCGAAAACGGCATTGAGGTTCATGCCTGGGTAGAAAACTTCTACGTAGGTATTGACGGAAACGTTGCAGTATTGAAGATGCACCCCGATTGGATCATGTACAATGATAACGGTACGATCGTTCAGCGTAACGAGGGTGGTCCTTACTACTTCATCGACCCTGCAAACATGGAAGTTCAGGATACACTCATTGCTTATTACAACGAGCTTCTTGAAAAGCATCCCGAGATCACAGGTCTTAACCTTGACTATATTCGTTACCCCGTTTCCGATGCTCTTGAGGATACAGGCTTTACAATGGCAGCAATGAAGGGATTCTATGATTCTCTTGGCAAAACATTTACTGAAAACCAGCTTTCCGACAGAACAAAGATGTACAACAAGTTCAAGCAGCTCTTCGACGAGAACTACCTTATCGGTGGTCAGGCAGAGGCTGATGCTAACTACGAAAAGTGGGTACAGTACAGAATGGGCGTTATCACAGAATACGTTCGCAGAATCAAGAATGAGGTTAAGGAGCCTAACGACGTTATGCTCTCAACAGCAGTATTTGCTTCATTGCAGGAATCCTTTGGTGCAAAGAAGCAGGACTGGCAGACATGGTTCATGAACGGTTGGATTGATATCGCAACTCCCATGGCTTACTACAACAATGAAAGCGACGTTAACCTCAGAGTTAAGGATATGATCCTTATGAGCGGTAACAAGTGCATGTACTATACAGGTCTTGCTTCCTCTTACAGTGGACTTCCCGCATGGCAGAACAAGGAGCACATCGAGGCTTCTTACAATGCAGGTGCAAACGGTTACGTAATCTTCTGTTCAACACAGATCATCGGTCACGATGACGTTCAAAACGCACTTAAGAGCGGTGTTAACAGCAAGTGGGCAGTATTGCCTCACGCAGAGATCGCAGATATTCTTGAAGCAACATTCGGTGATATTCTTGACAAGGCAGAAAGACTCTACATCCCCGCAGGCGGTATGACAGAGGAGAACAAGGCTGCTCTTGCGGAAATCTTTGAAGAAATTTCAGCTATCGAGGCTGACGATGCTCAGGGTATCTATGACGTTCAGCAGCGCATTGCTAAATTTATCAAGTCCGAGGTTAAGAATTATGCTAAGGGTTATTCCCGTCAGAGAATCATCGAGCAGCTTGAAGAGCTTGTTGATCTTCTTGACTCAAGAGTTTCTATGAAGCTTATTTATGACGGCGAATGGGATCCCGAACAGGAAAAGACACGTCCCACACTTGAAAACAACTATGCTGACAACAGCAAGCCCGGTACTGACGACAACGTTGATAACGGCAACACAGATACACATCAACCTTCAACCAACTTCTTTGTAAGACTCATTCAGCTCATCATCGCATTCTTTAAGAGATTGTTTGGCATTCAGTAATTGAATGCTTGGGGGAATAACAATATGAAGAAAAGCGTTATTAAAATTATCGTTTTAACACTTATATCGTCACTTTTGTTGCCAATGACATTGTCGGCATCGGCTATTCAGGATTTGAATCTTGATTTTGATATCAAAGGTGCAACTGTGACCACTTCTTCAATTAATAATACTTACAACAACACTCAAAATAAGGTCAATTCAGCTGTGAATTCAGCAAATTCAAAGATTTCACAGCTCTATGACCTTAATACAGAGCTTATCGATTATTATACGGCGCAAGCCAATAGCAAGCTTAATGAGCTTAATACGCTTAAGAATCAAATCACGAGCAAGATTTCTTCAAACGCATCAAGCTCGGAGATAAATTCTCTTGCAAATGAGTTTAATAGCTTGGTTTCGGTGATCGAGGGCTACTGTCAAAGCATACAAATGTGCTTAACGGATAGCAAGGTGGTCTCAGCAAGAGCCACCTGGTACCGTCCGTGCGAAAGTACTTTCGCGCAGATAAAGGAAAATGTTGAGATGTTCAAATCTATTGGTGTGAACCTCATCTTCATCGAGACCTTTTATCACGGAATGAGTGCCTTCCGTTCGGATATAAGTGATATTCCATATCACACAAGCCTTGCATCAAGCTATACGGACAAGGAAAACAATATAGTCTATAAGGATTATCTTTCTGCATTTCTTGCTTGCTGCAATGAAAATGGAATTGAGGTTCACGCGTGGGTTGAAAACTTTTACGTTGGAATCGATGCGGGAACAAAAATTGTTAAAAATCATCCCGAATGGGTGATGTACAACGATGACGGCTCAATAACTCAGCGTAAGGAGGGTGGGGCATACATCTTTATCGACCCTGCAAACGTTGAAGTTCAGAATCTTCTTATTAATTATTATAACGAGCTTTTTACAAAGCATCCCGACGTCAAGGGATTGAATCTTGACTATATCCGCTATCCCGTTTCCAATCAGTCCACTGATACGGGCTATACGATGGCGGCTATGCAGGGATTCTATGAATCTCTTGGCAAAACCTTCACAAGCAATCAGCTTAGTGACAGAAACAAGATGGCAAGTAAATTTGAAGAGCTTTTTGACAAGAGCTATTTACTTGGTGGACAAACGGAGGCAAACTCCAACTATAAGAAATGGGTTGAATATCGAACACAGATAATCACCGATTTCGTATACCGTATTAAAACAGAGGTCAAGGAGCCAAACGGCATTATCCTTTCAACTGCAGTTTTTGCATCGCTTTCCGATTCTCTTGATAACAAAAAGCAGGACTGGAAAACGTGGTTTAGCAACGGTTGGATAGAGATTGCAACACCCATGGCTTATTATACCTCATCATCTGCCGTTAACACTAACGTTAAGACGATGATAAGCAACGGTGGAAATAAGTGCTTGTACTATACGGGACTTGCTTCCTCCTACAGTGGTCTTGCGGCGACAGAGAACAAGGCGTTTATTGAAGCATCCTACAATGCAGGTGCTTGTGGATACGTTATCTTCTCGGCAGCACAGATTATTGGACACACAGACGTGCAGGACGTGCTTTCTTGCGGAGTCAATTACAAAACGGCAATATTACCCCACGCACCGATAAGCGATATACTCAGGGCAAGCTTTGATGATATCCTTAGCAAGGCCGAAAGGCTTTATATTCCCGCAGGTGGTATGACAAGTGCAAATAAAAATTCACTTGAGAGTGAATTTGAAGGGATCATGTCCATGCCCGACACAACAAATGAGGAGCTTGAGGCAATATATCAAAGCGTTCTTCAAATTTTGAACAACGTAAAGAAATATGCAAGTGGCTACTCTCAGCAGAGAATGAGTGAGGATCTTGATTACCTTTCAGACATTCTCAAGGCAAGAGCATCAATGCCAATCCCTGTAATCGAGGATGATACCGATGACGACGTAACGGATGACGACGAAAAGGGTGATGACGTAACCGATGATGACGTAACCGATGATGACGTTACGGACGGCGATGATAAAACCGATGACGGCAAGGATGACGAAGGCAACACAGATACCGACGTTGACGAAGGTGAAGACGAAGGTAGCAATGCAGAAAAGCCCGAAAAGCTTGGCTTCTTTGCAAGAATTATTCAAGCAATCATACTTTTCTTCAAGAAATTGTTTGGATTGGCTTGATAAAAACAAACGAACCGGGGATTATTCCTTGGTAAAACACGATTTTCAGATGCATAGCATCTCAAAATAAACTAAAAATTTTATTAAATAGGAGGCAAAACATGAAAAAGTTGAGAATTCTTGCTCTTATCATTTCTGTGTTGATGCTTGCAATGGCATTCACGGCATGTGATTTAAGCACACTTTTTCCCGAACTCGAATCAACTGAATCTACAACAGTTGAACCTACTCCCACCCCCACTCCCGATCACGATTGCGAAAGCGTATGTCCCGAATGTGGACTTTGCTTAGATGCAGCATGTGAAGAGAGCGCTTGCGCTAACAAGTGCCCCGGTCACGTTCCTGCTCACGCTTGCGAATCCGTTTGTGAAGAGTGCGGAAAGTGCTTGGATGCAGAATGCACAGAAGATGCATGCGCAAACAAGTGCGAGGGTCATCAGCCCACTACATCTACACCCGTTATCACAGTTGCTCCCGATCATATCGAGATAAACGCAGGTGACGACATCGATTTGATGTTTGGTGTTAGTGTTTCCGACGAGCTCGATGAATCTCCCAGACTCATTATTGAAGACGACGATGGATTTGACCCCAGTGTTGAAGGCACATACGTTATCACATACTTTGCACAGAACAAGTTTGGTAACAGTGCTACAGCAACAAGAACAATCAAGGTAAACAAGGCTCTTTCCGCTTTGTCACTTGAGGTTCAGAAGAACATCCTTGGTGAAGAAAAATGGCAGGGAACACTCCTTAACTTTTTGAACAAGGAATTCGTAACTCTTACATCAAATGCAACACTTGATAAGCAGAGCGGCGTATTCTACAATGCTTCTTCCTCTTCTATTGTAGTAACAGTTTCTAACAGTGACTATGCAGTAGTAGCAATCATCGATGCAAACGGTGTTGTTATTGAAGGTCGTGACGGCGCTAACAACAAGCTTGTTAACGCTGAAAACCCCTCTCGTGCATCTTCTAGTGCTAAGGTTGAAAATATCAACAAGGTTGCTGACGATATGGTAATACCTGCAGGCGGTTATGCAATCGTAGTTCAGAACGGTTATGCCGGAACAACAGTTGACTCTGACGGCCGTGGCTTTATGAACTACAACGTTATCGGTAACGTTGGTAACGTAGTTCGTTTGGTATGGGCTGACACAGCTGATATCCTTACTCCTTACGTTGACCAGGCTCCCTTGATTTCCGGTCACACAACAACTGTTTACGCAGGCTCCAGCGAATTTGACTTGGCGGTAGAAGTTATCGTAGGCGTAACAGCAACAGACGATAACGGTACATTCGATATCTCTGACGATACAACAGTTGCAGTTACAATCGCTGACAACGGTGGTTTTGATATCAATAAGCAGGGCAAGTACAACATTACTCTTACTGCAACTGATGGAACACATACAACAACAGTAGTTCGCGTAGTAGAAGTTACTACATCTTCTGTTGAAATTAAGATCAACAACAATTCTTACACAACACTTGAGGACCTTGTTGCAATCGATAAGGATCTCACAGTTCTTGGTAAGTATCTCTTCATTATCTACACACCCGACTATGATAGTGGCCTTAACTGGACAAACGGCTACGGTGTAGCAGTAGTTATCAACAAGTACGGTGAGATCGTTCGTATCTACGACGGTGCAAGTGGTAAGTACTTTGATGCTGAATATCCTTCCGGTGTTCAGAACGGTAAATGTACAGCAGCAGGCTATTTGAAGGAAGCTTATGAATCTCGTCAGGCTGGCGAATACATCCTCGTTGCTCCTAACGGTAACGGCAACGTTTCTAGATCCTTCTTGTACTCCAACCGTACAGTTGGTGCAAAGGTAACTCTTCCCGGTATCACATTCGCAGCTCATGAGTGTGAATCCAAGTGCGCTAAGTGCGGTGGATGCCTTGACGAGGCTTGCGCAGAAGCAGTTTGCGCTACAAAGTGCTCTTGCCATGTATGTGAAAGCATTTGTGGAGAATGTGGTAAGTGCACAGACACAGCTTGTACAGAAGAGGTTTGCTCTTCTAAGTGCGAAGGTCACGACGTTCCCGCTCACTCATGCGAGTCCGTTTGCGAACACTGCGCTAAGTGTACAGATGCAGCTTGCACAGAAGAGGTTTGCGCTTCTAAGTGTGCAGGTCACGAAAAGTCCATGTTTGTAACTATCGGTTCCAAGAAGTATGAAGCAGTTGATGGCATGTGGGCTATCAACCAGGAAATCACAACATCCAATGCTGCTACAAAGGCAGTTTGGGTATTCGATAAGACATACACAGGCGGCTTCAACACAAACGGTTACGGTGTAGCAGTAGTTCTTGACAGCTACGGTAGAATTATTGAAGTTTACGACGGTGCAAACGGTGGTTACTGGTTGCCTTCCGGTAAGCAGGCATCTGCTCACTTCAATGTAAATACATACGCAACAACAGCTTGGGCTGAACTCCAGGAAGGTGAAACTCTTGTAGTATTCCCCAATGGTGTAGACGACAACAAGGCTCGTCAGATCGGTCTTGATGCTCGTTACCTCTTCAATCAGAAGATGAACATCACAGGCGTTGAATTTGACGCTCCCGAAAAGACAATCACAGTAAATGGTAAGACATTTACAGCAGGTGAAGGCAAGTGGCTCTATAACACAACTGTTTCTTCTGCTCAGGCTCAGAATTACTCAATGATTATCTTTGATAAGGGCTTCACAGGTACATTTACAACTAACGCTTACGGTGCAGCTATCGTTCTTAACCAGTACGGTATGCTCGTAAAGGTTTATGACGGTGCTAACCTTGGCTTCTATCAGGGTGGTGAAAAGGAAACAGCTCACTTTACAACATCTAACTATGCTACAGTAGCTTTCTCCGACCTTAAGGACGGCGAAATCCTTATCATCTTGCCTAACGACGGAACAAATGGTGCAACATCTGCTCGTACATTTGGTCTTGGCCTTCGTACAGACGGTTCTATCGGTAAGGTAGCAACTCTTACAGGTTTCAGATTTGAATCTCCTGAAAAGACAATCACAATCGGTTCAAAGACATACACTGCTGAATACGGCAAGTGGCTCTATAACACAGAAGTTACAACAAACACAACTGCTAACTATGCAATTATCATCTACGATAAGGACTTTACAGGTACATTCACAACTAACGGTTATGGTGTAGCAGTAGTTCTTACAGCTGAAGGTAAGGTTTCAAGAGTTTACGACGGTGCAAATGGTGGTTATACAGATGCTACAACTGCTGTTAACGATAAGACACACGGTGTAACAGTTAACAACTTTGCTACATTGGCTTGGGAAAGCCTTCAGGAAGGCGAAACACTCGTTATTCTTCCTAACGGTGGTTCCGAGGGTAACGCAGCTCGTCAGGTAGGTCTTGACTGCCGTTGGCTCATCAACCAGAAGATGTCTATCACTGGCTTTACATTCCAGTAATTCTTTGATTTTTAATCAAAAATAACAAAATAAAATAAAAAGATGCTCTCATCGCCTTCGGGCGGTGAGAGCGCATAAGAGTTTATTATGAAAAAAATATTAACTTCTATTACTATTGTAGTAGCTTTCATGATTTTCATGGCTATTACAGTTTCAGCTTTTACAACAAGTGTGCTTTCCAATCCCAATTATTCTTATAATAACGGATTTAAGTACGTTGAAAAAACAGTATCCGAAGGTGGAACACAAAAGATTTTCTATGGTGAATACAACACCACAGCAGAAGACGCTGAGTATGAATGGGTAATTCATAGCATCAGAGATGGTTCTGAGACTACTCTTTCTACAGTTATGAATATTGCCAATGATTATGAGGCACAGACCGGTAACAAAGTAATGCTTGCCATTAACGGAGACTACTTTTATAATACCGGTGCAAACGTAGATTCCTATGTAAATAACGGCATCGTTATTACAAAGGGAAATATGGCAAACAAGAATTGTATTGGATTTGACAATAACGGAAAAGTTGTGGTTGGCAGAATGACAGAGGTTGAAACACGCCTTGTTGTTTATAATGCTAACGGCGAACCTCAATTTTTTGAAATCGATAAATATAATCAGCAGCCTGCAGAAGGCGAGATAGCTATCTATAACGCTGCAGGTACTTACACAGTAGCTAATGCAGGCGCTATGGTAGTTAAGGCAGATTCTTCTAACCTTACAAGCTATCCTGTTTGGGGATCTGACTACACTATGACAGCTACAGGTGTTCAGACAAGCAAAACTTTCACACTTAAGAGTGGACAGTATGCAGTTGTTTATACTTCTACTCACAACGACGTATTTGGCAAGCACAAATACGGTGAAAAGGTAGACATGGTTGAAATTCCTGCAGGTGAGTTTGCAGGATGCACATGGGTTGTAGGCGGTTACGACAAGTTGGTTGACAATTTCACAGTAAATACAAATTGTCATACTGACAACAGTGGTAACGCAGCTGCTCCCCGTACATTCTTCGGTTTCAAGGAAGATGGCACAGGCTTTGTTTGTGTTGTTGACGGACGTGGTGCAGGTGGTTCTACAGGTATCACGGTAAATCAGGAGGCTCAGCTTGCAAGCGTTCTCGGTGCACAGTTTGCTATCGAGCTTGACGGTGGTGGATCTTCTACAATGATTGTTCGTATCAATGACACTCTCACTCTTCGCAATTCACCCTCTGACGGTTCAATGAGAAGAGTTTCCAACGCAGTTCTTTTGGTTCAGAAGCCTCATGAGCATAAGTGGTCAGATGCAACCTGCACCGAAGCACAGACATGCCAGTGCGGTGAAAAGCAGGGAACAGCTCTTGGACACAGCTTTGAAAACGGTGTTTGCACAGTATGTTCAACACCAGACCCCGATTACGTTCCTCCTCATACACACGTTTGGTCCGATGCAACTTGTACAGAGGCACAGAAGTGCGAATGCGGTGAAGCTCAGGGTGAAGCTCTTGGACACGAATTCAACGAAGGCGTGTGCACAAGATGTGGTGCAGCTGATTCCAACGATGTACCTCACGTTCATAACTTCGTTGACGGAGTATGCGAGTGTGGTGAACAGGAAGCTCCTGTTACAGCTCAGCCCACATGGATTACATGGATCAGATCGATCATTGTAGCTATTATTAAGTTTTTTATGGGATTGTTTTCCTAAAAAATAAAATAAATTAATTCACAAGGAGAAAAAAATGAAAAAGATTGTATCAATCATTCTTTTGGCAGCTATGCTTCTTACAAGCTTTGCTTTGACTGGTTGCCCCGGACCTGAAAATCAGATCGTTGACAATATCAACTACGATATTGATTTGAACAATAAGCCTACACTTAAGGTTTTGATGCCCAACTCCGGTAAGAGCATCGAAGCTGTTAACAGTGACAAAACTGCAGTTCTTATTGAAGAGCTTACAGGCTATCACACAGAGTACACACAGCTTCCCTCAGACGCTACATCAACTCTTAACAACACTCTTATGGACAAAGAGGCTTATGATGTAATGAAGCTCACAAAGGATCAGTTCAGCGACCTTGTTAAGAGCGATATGCTTCTTGACATCACAGACGCTCTTGAAGTATTTGCTCCCGACATTCTTGCAAACATTTCTGAAGAGTCTTGGGAAGTAGTAACTGTTGACGGACGTATCTACGGTATCCCCGAAAGAGCATCCAGCGACAATATCGAAAATCCCATCGTTCTTAACTATGACCTTATGCTTCAGTTGAACCTTGACATTCCCGAAACAATCGACGAATTCACAGAGGTTCTCAGAGTTATGACAGAATATCTTGGCAAGCCTGCTTTGACATTCGATAAGTTTACCCCCCTTGTACCCGCCATCTCTGCAGCTTTCGGTATCTACACATACTGGCAGGAATACAACGGTCAGGTATTGTTCTACATGAACGCTCCCAGATATAACGAATACGTTGAATACATGCACATGCTCTACTCTAACGGTTACATCGACCAGGAAGTAGCTACAAACACAGCAGCTGATGCTACAACACGTTTTGCAAACAGCTTTGATAAGAATGCTTCCGGTGCAAAGGCAGGCGCATTTGCTTGCTCACTCTGGACAGTTCCCGCAATCGTTAACTACCTCAACCTTCAGGGTGTAAACACAACAGGTGAGCTTACAAACCACCTTGCATACGTTCGTTCTCTTAAGGAAAACGCAGGTGACGATGAAAAGGTATACCGTAGCAGCGGTTACACATACATTACAGCTATTCCTTACTACATGACAGAAACAGCTGGTTATGCTCTTGACTGGATGAACTCCAAGATCAAGGATACAGAAACAGAGGATAACTTCCGTCAGATCGTTATCGGTGAGGAAGGCGTTCACTGGAACTACACATCCACAGGCGAATATATGCCCATCAACCCTGCATTCGAAGAGAAGAACGATTCTTCTTACTATATGACAGGTTCTAATGAAACAAAGTATACACAGTACTGGCTTGCTCGTGTACGTAAGCAGCCCGAGCTTTACAGAGCATGGTCCACATTGATGGAAGATGCTGATGAGGTTGGTGTATATAACATCGTTGACTTTACACCTCCCATTGAGGATTACAACACAAACCGTGCTAACATTGAAACAAATGCTCAGGACTGGTTCTACATCATGCTCAAAGAGGGTACAGCTAAGCTTAACGAATACATCACAAAGCTTAACGGTCAGTATAAGTGCGATAAGGCTACACAGGCTATCAATAACTGGTACAAGAACAAATAAACTCTTTTAAGGAGCAGAAAATATGAGCATCAAAGCAAAAAAGATGACATTGGGGGCTAAGATCGTAAAGTATAAGCATCTTATACCCTTCGTAATTCCCGCAATGTTGTTTGCTCTTATCTTCTCCTATTTGCCCATGGCGGGTATTCTGATCGCTTTCAAGGACAATCCTAACTTTTTAAGATATGATGTCCTTGAAGCGTTCCAGAGATCTGATTGGACATTGGAGAACTTCAAAATTCTTTTCTCAGATCCTGAGATATTAACTTATATTAAGAATACCCTTATCATTTCAGTGATGAAGATAGTGATTCTTTTCCCATTGCCCATTGCATTGGCAGTAATGATCACAGAGCTTAGAAGCAAAAAGTTTTCAAAGCTCGTTCAGGGTATCGTATTCTTGCCCCACTTCTTCTCATGGGTAGTTATCGTTGGTATTTTCAACAGCATATTCGGTATGTACGGACCTATCAACAATCTCACTGAGGTGTTGGGTGGAGATCCCATTTACTTTATGGGTGAGCCCTCGTGGTTCAGATGGCTTGTAGTTATTCTTTCCGGTTGGAAGGAAATAGGCTATAGCTCAATTGCTTATATTGCAGCTATTATGTCAATTGACCCTGCTCTTTATGAGGCAGCTAAGATTGACGGTGCAAGTAAGCTCAGACAGATCTGGAACATCACAATTCCTTCTATCATGCCCACTATTATCGTAATGCTTATCATTCGTATCGGTTATCTTATGGACGCAGGCTTTGAGCAGGTTTATGCTATGCTCAACTCCTTGACAAGAGAAACCGGTGAAATCATAGGTACATACGTTTACAGACTCGGTTTTGGTATGGGATCAAGTGACTACGGTTTGTCAACGGCAGTTGGCTTGTTCAACGGTATCATTTCTCTTATTTTGATCCTTGGAGCTAACTACATCAGTAAAAAGAAAACAGGAAACGGTGTGTGGTAATCATGAAGAATAACAATTTGAATAAATCATCGGTTGCCAATTCCGGAACCGTTTTGAAGAGAAGCAACAAGATCAGGGAAAATTCCGTTTTTAATTTTATTAACATAACGGCCTTGGTTATTATTTCGGCAATATGCTTCTTGCCCTTCCTTAACGTTCTTTCTATGGCACTTTCTCAGACAGAGGACGTTAACTTTACTCCCAAACACTTCACATGGGAAAACTTCAGAACAGTTTTTGAAAACGAAGGCTTCTGGAGATCCATGGGAGTAAGCTTCCTTGTTGTCGTTTGTGGAACTGCATTGTCAGTTACAGTAATGTTTGCGGCAGCATATGCATTGTCTAAGCGCGACTTCCCCTGCAGAAAGGGAATAATGGTATTCTTTATTATCGTTATGATCTTTAGTGGTGGTATGGTTCCCAACTATTTGGTTGTGAGCATGCTTGGACTTACAAGAACTCCTTGGGCGTTGATACTCCCATCCGTAGTTCAGGTATATAACCTCATCCTCATTAAGAGCTATCTTGAGGGACTTCCCGGAGAGCTTGAGGAATCTGCTTCTATTGACGGAGCTAACAACCTTCAGATCATGTTCAAGGTATTGTTGCCCATGTCTATGCCCTGTGTAGCGAGCGTAAGCTTGTTTACAGCGGTAACCTTGTGGAACAACTATACAAGTGCCTTGCTCTATCTTGGTACTGAAGAAAAATGGTATCCATTGTCACTCTATATGCTCAACTATATCCAGTCCGAGCCCGACATTCTTTCAGGCACGTACGAAAGTATACACAAAGCAAATATTGAGTCTGCAATGATCGTAGTAAGTATAATACCCATCTTGTTAGTTTACCCCTTGGTGCTTAAGTACTTTACAAAGGGTGTAACAGTGGGCGCAGTAAAGGGATAATATGACCATATGTATCGATATGGGTGCAACCGAGATAAAGGTTGCACCCATCAAAAAGAATGAAAATGAAATAATCGTTGGTGAGGTAAATAAGTTTCCCACCAATGCTTCCCTTGGAAAAGAGGGAATAGTTAATGCCTTACATCAGGCTATCTCCTCACTTTGCGGTGATGACGTTGACGGAGTTGCTATTGCATCTGCAGGAGATATTGACACAGAAAGCTCAATCATAACCTATGCAACAGAGAATCTTCCCGGTATGATTGGCTTTGATTTTGCAAAGTTTTGCAAGGATGGATTTGATCTTCCTGCAAGAGCTATAAACGATGCTCACGCAGCATTGCTCGGTGAGATGGTTTATGGCGCAGGTAAGGATTATCAGGATAAGAGAGTCGTAATGCTCACTTTAGGCTCGGGTGTAGGTGGCGGATATTACGCAAACGGTGAAATCGTTGCTAATGAAGAAAACGACTATGGTCGTTTCGGTCACATTTGTCTTGAAAAGGACGGAATACTTTGCACCTGCGGTAAGAAGGGATGCATTGAGATGTATCTTTCAGGTCGTGCCATCCATAGAGATGCAGCTGCCCTTGGAATCGATGGGCCGGACATCTTTGTTAAATACGGCAGGGGAGAGGCTAAAAACCTTGAATTTGTTAACGCTATCAAAGAGAATCTTAAAACCTCTCTTGATATGGTGATGGAGGTTAGCCCCTTTGACGTTTGTATTATCGGTGGCGGTGTTGCCGATTGGATGGAGGAGCATTTTTACTCCATAACTAATAATTTAGGATATAATATAATCAGAGCGTCACTTGGAAACAGCGCCGGAATTTATGGCGCATACGCTCATTATAATAAAGATAGAAGATAATAATTATGAAAAAGATTGAAGCACAAATAATTGTTTGCGGTGCCTCATTGGGTGGCACTATCGCGGCTATCAGTGCCGCAAAAGAGGGAAAGAAGGTTGTCCTTCTTGAAAAGACAAAATGGATAGGTGGTCAGCTCACATCCCAGGCAGTTCCTCCCGATGAGCATATGTGGATCGAGGAGCAGGGATGCACACGCACATATAAAGAATACCGTGACAAGGTAAGAAGCTATTATAGAAATCTTGAGGGCTATTCTCAGGAAATCAAGGATAGAGCGCATTTTTGTCCCGGTGACAGTGAGGTAAGCTGGATTGCTCATCCTCCCCGTCTTGCACTCTCCATACTCAACGAAATGGTTGCTCCCTACGTTGAAAACGGTAGCTTGACTATATTCACAGAGGCAGAGCTTAAGGAATGCAAAACTCAGGGTGATGATATCTGTGGCGTGGTTTATACCATTGACGGAGAAGACGTTCTCTTTGAAGGAAAATACTATCTTGACGGTACTGATATCGGTGACCTCATTTGCCTTTCAGGTGCAGAGTATCGCGTTGGTGCTGAAAGCAGATATGAAACAGGTGAAGAGGATGCTCCCGAGGTTGGAGATCCCGAGGATATGCAGTCATTTATCTATTCTGCTTGTATCGAAAACAGACTCGAGGGTGACTATACCATAGAAAAGCCCGAGCTTTATGAAAAGTTCAGTGCAATGATGATGCCCTATGACAATCACAAGCTCTACTCCATGTACGGACCTAACTCATCAACGGGCAAGGCAAAGAAATTCGGCATGTTCCTTGGTGAATTTAATGAAGAGGGCAAGGAGCTTTTCCCCTTGTTCAAATATAGAAGAATCGTTTGTGCAGACCGTTTCACTGACGGAAGCCAGCCCTATGACGTAACACTCATCAACTGGCCTCAGAATGACTTCTTCCACGGCAATCTTTTCGATTGCAAGGATGCTAAGGAGAACGATTACCTTGCAAAGCAGTATACACTTTGCTTTGTATATTGGCTCCAGACTGAAGCTCCAAGATACGACGGTGGAAAGGGATATCCCTATTTCAGATTGGCTCCCGAGTACGTTGGTACTGAGGATGGCTTGTCAATGGCGCCCTATATCAGAGAGTCAAGACGTATCAAGGCTAAAAAGACAATTACTGCAACTGACGTTTGCGATGCAGAAAAATGCAAATTCGAAGATAGTGTCGGTGTTGGAAGCTATCCCATCGACCTTCATATAACAACAAAGACCCATACCTTCTTCTACAAGCCCACACATAGATTTACTATTTCTCTTGGTGCAATGATTCCTGAGAGAATGAAGAATCTTTTGCCTGCTTGTAAGAATATAGGCTCAACTCATCTCACAAACGGATGCTACAGACTTCACCCCGTTGAATGGAACGTTGGTGAGGTTGCAGGACTTCTTGCATCCTTTGCAATAGAGAAGGGCGTGCTTCCCGTTAACGTTTGGGAAAGCAAGGAGCTTTTCGGTGAGTTCTGTGCGTTGATCGAGGATCGCGGAATTCAGAGATATTGGGATGAAAACAATCTTGAAGCAGGTTACGAGCGAGTTAAAAAGCTGAAGACCTTTGCTTAAATTATCTATTTTATAAACTTACTTTGGAGGAAAAGCCCATGATCGCATTAATAAATGCTAAGCTTTTGCTTGAAAATGAAATATCAGAGGGCAAGGTATTGCTCCTTTCCGACAAAATCGAGGGCATCGTTGGAGAAAACGAAATTCCCGACGGTGCAGAGATTATTGATTGCGAGGGTGGATATATCACTCCCGGATTTATCGATTTGCACATTCACGGATATCTTGGCAAGGACGTTTGCGATGCTACTGCCCAAAGCATAAGAACAATTGCAGGTGGTATCGTTGAAAACGGAGTTACAGGCTTTTTGCCTACAACTATGACCGTTGATATGTCCGTAATTAAGGGAGCACTCAATGCTTGTCGCGAGGTTAAAAACAGCGGTGAGTACTATGGCTCTCAAATCCTCGGTGTTCACGCAGAAGGGCCTTTCATCTCCGCATCTAAAAAGGGTGCGCAGGACGAAAGATTTATACTTAAACCCGACGCGGATTTCGTTAAGGCAAATGCCGATATCATTAAGATAATCACACTTGCTCCCGAAGAGGACAAGGATTTCCTTGAAATCAAGAGAATGGCAGATGAAACTGACGTTGTGGTTTCTATGGGACATACCTCTGCCGATTACAAAACTGCTATGGATAGTACTGAAAACGGCGTTAAGCACGCGACACACCTTTTCAATGCGATGACTCCTATGACTCATCGCGCTCCCGGTGTCGTTGGTGCGGCACTTAATTCGGACGTTTCTTGTGAGCTTATCGTTGATACGTATCACGTTGATCCTGCTCTTTATGAAATGGTTTACAAGATGAAGGGAAGAAAGCTTTGCTTCATTACTGACTGCTTGCCTGCAGGCGGACTCCCCGAGGGTGAATATACACTCGGAGGTGCGAAGATTATCTACAAGGACAACCTTTGCAAGCTTGAAGACGGCACGATCGCAGGTAGTGTTCTTAAGCTCAATAAGGGTGTTTGGAACGTATATACAAATACAAGCATTCCGCTTTGGGAGTGTGTAAACTGTGCGACTCTTAACCCTGCCAAGGCTATTGGTGTAGCGGACAAAAAGGGATCTATTGAGGTTGGCAAGGATGCTGATATAGTAATACTTGATAACGAATTTAACGTAAAGAAAACCCTCATCGGAGGTGTCCTCAGATATGAATCTTAAAATTGAACTTAAGATAGTATTTGAAAGGTATAATTGATGAAAAACGTAGCTAATAATTTTAATCTGTGTTCCACAGCTGTTTCTGCTGAAATTTATGGCGCAGGGCATATTAATACAACATATCTTATAGTATGTGAAGATGGAACCAAGTATATATTACAAAAAATTAATAATAAAACTTTTCCTAATGTGGATGAGCTGATGTCAAATATTTGTGGAGTAACCGAATATATTGCAAATTCTCCCAATCACGGAGAGGAATTACTTTTGGTAGTTCCAACACTTGATAATAAGCCATATTATTTTGATGGGGAAGGTTATTATAGAGTTTATACTTTCCTTTTAGGAGAAACTGTAGAAACCGGTGCCACTCTCAAGCAGTTTGAGCTTGCGGGGCGTGGTTTTGGTCAATTCCAAAATCTTCTTAATGGATACCCAGCGGACAAATTGTTTGATCCCATCAAAAATTTTCACAATACGGTCGATAGATTTGAAAAATTTGAGGCAGCGGTTGATGCTGATTTGATGGGAAGAGTTAACAGCTGTAATGAAGAGATAGAATTTTTTAAATCAAGAAAAGAGTATTGTTCAAGAATTCTTGACCTTATTGCGAGTGGTGAAATACCGCTTCGCGTGACTCATAATGATACCAAACCCAATAATGTTCTTGTGGATGAGGCAAACGATAGAGTTGTTGGTGTGCTTGATCTTGATACCATTATGTCGGGTAGTATTCTTTATGATTTCGGAGATAGTATTCGTTATGGTGCAAATACCGGTGCCGAAGATGAAGTTGATTTAACTAAGGTTAGATTCTCTGAGGAATATTATGAAAGTTATTGCAAAGGATTCTTGCCTCTTGTAAAGCATATGTTGACGGATTGTGAAAAGAGCAATATGCATTTTGGTGCTATGCTTATGACATATGAATGTGGTATGCGTTTTTTAACCGATTATCTTTCAGGTGACACATACTTTAGAATTCATAGAGAACACCATAATTTGGATAGATGTAGAACACAAATGAAGCTTCTTTCCGAAATGGAAAAAAATGAAGACGTAATGATAGAAATCGTAAAAAAATATTTATAAAGACTAAAGGAGCAGACAATTATTATGCTTTCTACCGAATATACAAAGCTTGATAAAGGCTTTATGCCAATGGCTCTTGTATGCCGTGATATGAGAGAGAATACAAAGGACGACGGACAAGATATCATTGTTGCAGTTGAAAGAAATCAGGGATATACATACGTATATAAAACAAGAATATACAAGGATAACACAGGTCACGATGAGGAGAACTGCAAATTCATTGACAGAATTGCAAAAACTCTTTTGTGGGTTGCAGGTGGCTATAAGATCACAGTTGCAGGAAGCAAGGTTGTTGGCGAATACGTTAAGAATACATTCTGCCACGGCGGAACGAGAGATTTCGATGCTCGCTTTATGGAGAGAGTATATGAAAGACCCTTTGAGGTAGTAGTAACCGACCTTGAACACGCACCTGGGGAAAAAAGCTCTGCTTGTCCCGTTGGTAAGCACCTTGACGGATGCCGTATCGGTTTCGACGCAGGCGGCTCCGATAGAAAGGTTTCTGCCGTTGTTGACGGTGAAACAGTTTATTCCGAAGAGGTGGTTTGGTTCCCCAAGCTCAACTCCGACCCAAGCTATCACTATGAGGGCATTTTGAATGCGATGAAAACAGCCGCATCACATATGCCAAGAGTCGATGCAATCGGTGTTTCAAGCGCAGGTGTGTATATCGACAATAAGATTATGGTCGCATCTCTCTTTATCAAGGTAAATGATGAAGATTTTGAAAAGACAGTAAAGAATATGTATATAGACGTTGCACGCGAGATCGGTGAAAATATTCCGATCGAGGTGGCAAACGACGGTGACGTAACTGCACTTGCAGGTGCTATGAGCCTTGAGGATAACGGAATCCTCGGTATTGCGATGGGCACAAGTGAAGCGGCAGGCTACGTTGATATGGACGGAAATATCACAGGTTGGCTCAACGAGCTCGCATTTGCTCCAGTTGACTACAACGAGGACGCAATGGTTGACGAGTGGTCGCGTGACTACGGCTGTGGAGTTAAGTATTTCTCACAGGACGGCGTAATCAAGCTTGCGCCCTATGCAGGAATTGAGCTTGATGAAAACCTTTCTCCTGCTGAAAAGCTTAAGGTAGTACAAAACCTTATGAAAGAGGGCGACGAGAGAGCGAAAGCGATCTATGAAACGATCGGTGCATATTTCGGCTATTCACTTGCTTACTACGCTGAATTTTACGATATAAAGCACGTTCTCATTATGGGACGAGTAACAAGTGGTGAGGGCGGAGAAATCCTTCTTAATAAAGCAAGAGAGGTAATCGCAACCGAGTTCCCCAAACTCAACGAAAAGATAACCCTCAATATCCCCGACGAAAAGGCAAGAAGAGTGGGACAGTCAGTAGCTGCTGCAAGCTTGCCCAAAATAAACTGAAAATTCAAATCATTCTAAGTTGGGAGTAAACTATGAACATTTTAGTAACTGGTGGTGCTGGTTATATTGGTAGCCACACTTGTGTTGAACTGCTTAACAAAGGATATAATGTTATTGTTATTGATAATTTTGTGAATTCTTCAAAAGAATCTCTCAATAGAGTCAGCCAAATAACAGGTAAAAGTGTAAAATTGTATGAAGGAGATGTATGTGACAAAGAACTCCTTGAAAAGGTTTTTAGTGAAAACGAAATAGAATATGTAATTCACTTTGCGGGTCTTAAGGCGGTAGGTGAAAGCTGTTCAATGCCTGTTAGATATTATCAGAATAATATTATAAGCACACTCCATCTTGTTGAGGTAATGGGAAAATACAACTGTAAAAAGATTGTTTTCTCTTCATCAGCAACAGTATATGGCGATCCTGAGACACTTCCTATTACAGAAAAGTGCAAGGTTGGTGGAACAACCAATCCTTATGGTACGTCAAAATATTTCCAAGAAATAATACTTTCTGATCTTTGCAAAGCGGATAAGGATTGGACGGTGGTGCTTCTTAGATATTTTAATCCCGTAGGTGCACACGAAAGTGGACTTATTGGTGAAGCTCCGTCTGGTATTCCCAATAACCTTGCGCCTTATGTTGCAAAGGTTGCAATTGGTCAGCTTCCTTATCTTAACGTATTTGGCAATGACTATGATACACACGATGGAACTGGTGTTAGAGATTACATTCACGTTGTGGACTTGGCAAAAGGTCATGTTGTTGCAATTGAAAAGGTTGAAAACACTGGTTGTCATGTTTACAATCTTGGCACAGGTGTGGGATATTCTGTCCTTGACCTTGTTAAAGCATTCGGTAAGGCATGCGGACATAATATAGCATATAAATTTGCTCCACGCAGACCTGGTGATATAGCATCTTGTTATGCAGATGCAACAAAAGCTAAAGAGGAGCTTGGATGGGGAGCAGAGCTTGGGCTCGATGAAATGTGTTCTTCAGTTTGGAATTGGCAAACTAAAAATCCAAATGGATATAACTAAAAATGTATATAATTGGTAATAAAAAAATAAAGATTCAAATTAGTGAAATTGGCGCTGAAGTTAGAACTGTAATATATAACGGAAAAGAACGCGCTTGGCAGAACGAAACAGGCGAGTGGTCGGGATGTGCAATATTGCTTTTCCCATTCGCAGGATTTAACCGTCTTATTTATGACGGAGTTGATTTCGGTGTTCAAAAGCACGGATTTTGCCGAAACGAAGAATTTGAGCTTGTAGAGAAGGGGGATGATTATATCACCTTCGTTCTCAAGGCAAACGAGAGAACTAAGGCAGTTTATCCATATATTTTCGAATTTTTTGTAAAATATGTCATTATTGACAGTGGCTACAGTGTGTGTTATACTATAATAAATAGTGATAATAGAGAAATTCCCTTTGCTTGCGGTGGACACGAGTCCTTCACGCTTGATAATGAGGTTGAAAACTACTATGTCGAATTTGAAAAGGACGAAAGCTTTGATTTTCTTGTTCACAATGCAGGCGGTATGCTCACGGGTGAAAAAATAAATCATGGAGTGGGAAAAATTCTTTCTCTTGAAAAGGAATTTACCGACGATAGCGCAACTGTTATTCTTGGCAATATCAATTCAAGAAAAGCAGGTCTTTATCACAAGGAAACAAAGGAGAAGGTTGTTGAAATTACCTTTGACGGGTTTTCAAATCTTCTTTTGTGGCATCCCCATGGTTCCAAAATGCTTTGTATTGAGCCTTGGCAGTGCCTCCCATCCTATGCTGATGAGATAAAAGAATTTAAAGAGAGAGAGGGCGTGATCACTCTTTCTTCAAAGCGAGAGATCGCATTTACAAGAACGGTCACATACTAAATCAGTTAAATATATATTTTATATATTTAAAAATATATCGCGTTTGAGGAAAACCGATGGGGCATTTTTTAGCCACCGAATATATCGGCCAAAAGAACGCAAAAGGAGAAAAATATGTCAACAGTAACACTTAAGCACGTGTACAAGGTGTACGAAAACACCGAGAAGAAGGTTGTTAATCAGAAGCCCGCGGTTTCTGACTTCTGTATGGAGATTCAGGACAAGGAATTCATCGTATTCGTAGGTCCTTCCGGTTGTGGTAAGTCAACAACTCTTAGTATGATCGCAGGTCCTGAAGAAATTTCTGACGGTGAGATCTGGATTGACGATACTATCGTTAACGATATCGCACCCAAGGACAGAGATATCGCGATGGTATTCCAGAACTATGCTCTTTACCCCCATATGACCGTTTACGATAATATGGCGTTCGGTCTTAAGCTTCGTAAGATAGCTGACGTAAAGAGAGATAAGGCTGGTAACCCCATTCTTGACGAAAACGGAAATACAATTCCCGTTATGAGAAAGTATACAAAGAAGGAGATCGACGATAAGGTTCAGGCAGCGGCAAAGATTCTTGCTATCGAAGAGTACCTTAAGAGAAAGCCCAAGGCTTTGTCCGGTGGTCAGAGACAGAGAGTTGCTCTTGGTAGAACGATCGTTAGAAATCCCAAGGTATTCCTTCTTGACGAACCTCTTTCCAACCTTGACGCAAAGCTTCGTGCAACAATGAGAAGTGAAATTATCAAGCTTCACGATCAGCTTGGTGCAACATTTATTTACGTAACTCACGACCAGGTTGAGGCTATGACAATGGGTACAAGAATCGTTGTAATGAAGGACGGCTTCGTACAGCAGATCGGTGCACCTCAGGAGCTTTACGATTATCCCATCAACACATTCGTTGCAGGATTTATCGGCACACCTCAGATGAACTTCTTTGAAGGTCACATTACTCCCGACGGTAAGATCACATTTGCCAACAACCAGACAATCCAGCTTTCCAAGGATGCTTTTGCAAGCTTTGATGAAAAGAAGATCGGAACAGGTCTTGATATCATCCTTGGCGTTCGTCCCGGTGATCTTAAGGTTCTTGATGCAGAGAACGACACAACTGTTAGTGCAAGAGTTGAAGTTATCGAGGCTCTCGGTAACGAAACTATCATTTACGCTAACCTTGATAAGAATGCTGAAGGCTCCATCGAAAAGAGCCCCACAAGCATTGTAGCTGCCGCAAAGCTTAAGAAGAATCCCGAAAGAAAGAGCGAGATTATCCTTGGCATCGACGAAGAGGCTATTCACCTCTTTGACAAGGCTACTGAAATCAGCATCAGAAAGTAATTTGATACATAAAAGCTCCGTGGAGGATATCCACGGAGCTGCTTTTATAAAAGAAAGCCCCTCGTATCTGAGGGGCTTGATTTGTAAGATCAAATTGAGAGTATTGCAGTAGCCATTGCAAAATAGATAAGAAGTGATACTGCGTCAACGATGGTGGTGATGAAGGGACTTGCCATAACTGCAGGGTCAAGACCAAGCTTTTTAGCTGCAACGGGAAGAACGCATCCAACTATTTTTGCAACTACAACCGTTGCAAGAAGAGTTAAGGAAACCACAAGGTTTTCCATGGGCAAAACGCCGTTTCCAAAGAGAATATTGTCAACAACGATAATCTTGATGAAATTGCAAATTGACAAAATCACACCACAAAGAATGGCAACTCTAAGCTCCTTCCAGATGATTGCCCAGATGTCACCGTTTTCTATCTCACCGATGGCAAGACCACGGATAACAGTAACTGATGATTGAGCACCCGAGTTACCACCCGTACCCATGAGCATGGGGATGAATGCGATAAGAACGGGAATTTGAGCAAGCTTGTCCTCAAAGCCTGCGATTATCTGACCTGTAAACGTTGCTGAGAGCATCAAAAGGAGCAACCACGGGATTCTGGTCTTCCAAATTTCAAACACGCCAGCGCGCATATAAGGCTTGTCAGAGGGCACGATAGCTGCCATCTTTTCGATATCCTCGGTAGCCTCCTCTTCGATAACGTCGATAGCGTCGTCGACGGTAACGATGCCGACAAGACGGTTTTCCTTGTCAACGATGGGAAGGGCAAGCATATCGTATTTCTGAATCATTGCAACAACGTCCTCTTGGTGATCAAGAGTGTTGGCGCAAAGGATGTCGGTTTCCATTATGTCACCAATGAGTGAATCGGGAGTTGCGAAAATGAGGTCCTTAAGAGAAACGATACCCTCAAGAACGCGAGATTCGTTGGTAACGTAGGCTACGTAAACTGTTTCCTTGTCATAACCCTTGCGACGAATATTTTCTATTGCCTGAGATACCGTCATTTCCTTATGAAGGTCGATAAACTCAGCTGTCATAACGCTTCCTGCACTATCCTCGGGATAGGAGAGGAACTTATTTATAAGGTTTCTTGTTTCGGGACGGGAGAGCTTTAAAATGCGCTTTACCATGATAGCAGGGAGCTCTTCAAGAATGTCAACGGCGTCGTCGACAAAGAGGTCCTCGATAATCATAGTGATTTCGGCGTCACTCATTCTGTTGATAATGGATTCCTGCATTTCAAGATCCATAAATGAGAAGATGCCTGCTGCTGCGTCCTTTTTGAGCATTCTGAAGGCACTAAGCACCATATCGTCGGGAAGGGACATTAAATATTCGGCCGCGTCGATATCGTTAAGCTCATCAATTTCGTGCATAAACGCCGAGTATTTTTTCTCTTGCAGCAAAGAATTTAAACGTTCAAAAATTTCATCTCTGTCTTCCATTTACAATCCCTCCTTAATTTTCGATAATACAGTATTATTTTACTCCTTTATAGCATTAAAGTCAACAATAAATATTTTATTTTTTTGAAAAAATGCAAAAAAAGACTTGATTTTTTGATCCTCTTGTGTTACAATATCATTTGTTAAGCGCCGGTGTGATGGAATTGGCAGACGTGCTGGACTCAAAATCCAGTGGTAGCGATACCGTATCGGTTCGACCCCGATCACCGGCACCATAAAAGAGCAGTTTTACTGCTCTTTTTTTGTTTTTATATCAATAAAACGTTTAATACATGTGGCAAATTTGAAAACGCAGATATGCCTTAAACTTTGCTTGACAAAACATATACCTGGGTATATAATAAAGGTGGAAATTATACGATAACGAACGATAATACAAATCATACTACCGTTAAATTCGTTTCGGATGGAGGAAGGATAGATGTTAAAAGGAAATAGATTTTTGGCTTTGCTTCTTTCGATTGCGTTTCCGTTTCTTTGCATAGGATGTGTTGAAGGAGAGCCTTCGGAAGTGATAAGCTACGAGCAGATCAGCCAGGCAGAAGCCAAGGCATTGATGGAAAGCGAGAGCGGATATATTATTATTGACGCGAGAACACAGTCGGAATACGATGAGGGACACATTCCGGGCGCGATACTCATTCCCGAGTATGAAATCGCAAGCCGTGCCGAAAAGGAGCTTCTTGACAAGGATCAGCTGATACTTGTTTACTGTCGAAGCGGAAGAAGAAGCAAGATCGCAGCAGAGGAGCTTGTCAAGCTTGGATACACCAACGTTAAGGAGTTTGGTGGCATTATTGATTGGGAGTATGAAATCGTAAAATAAATTTTTGCGAAGCTTTGAAGGGGAACGCACTATGAATGCTGAATTGATTGAAAAAGCAAGGTCTTACGTAAAAGAGAAATTTGAAAATGAGTTTAGCGGCCACGATTACTTTCACACGCTTCGTGTTTTTAACATGGCAACGCATATTGCAAGATGCGAGGGTGCAGATCTTGATACCGTGCAGCTTGCGGCACTTTTGCACGACGTTGACGATAGAAAAGTATCTCCCGACACATATGAAACCCAAGCAAATGCACGCGAATTTTTGTTGTCAAGTGGCGTTGACCTTGATGGTGTTGAGAGGATTTGTCAGATCATACGCGAGATTTCGTTCGGTGGAAACGATGCTGTGCCCGATACGTTGGAGGGCAAGTGCGTTCAGGATGCAGACCGTCTTGACGCGATCGGTGCTATCGGAATTGCACGTGCTTTTGCATACGGTGGCAATCATAACAGACATATGTACCATCCCGACATCAAGCCCAATCTGAATATGACCAAAGAAGAATACCGAAAAAGTGAATCAACAACAATCAATCATTTTTATGAGAAATTGTTTAAGCTGACTGCGCTTATGAACACCCACACTGCAATCCGGATTGCAAAAGAGAGGGATGCCTATATGAAGGCGTTCGTTTCTGAATTTATGGATGAGTGGGATGGGGAGAAATGAATATACGCAAGATAGTAAACTGTGGATGCTAAACTGTTAAAATAATACTAAATCAGATAAGATATAACTAAGGAGAAACAAATGATTTATAACGCAATTCAATCACTTATAAATTACGGATTAAGAAACGAATTGATTACTGAGGACGACGTGATCGTTGTGAGAAACTCTCTTATCGAAGCCTTGGCGCTCGGTGATTGGGATGAAAATGCCAATGGAGAAGACTCGGACAGCATTGAGTCAATTCTTGCTCCTATCATCGATTATGCATGTGAAAAGGGAATAATTTCTGACACGACCAACTCCCGCGATTTGTTTGATACAAGGATTATGGGACTTCTTACAGCTATGCCAAGAGAGGTCATTGCGGAGTTTAAGAAGAGATATGCAAACGATCCCAAGGAGGCAACCGACTGGTACTACGAATATAGCAAAAATACAAACTACGTTCGTGCCGAGCGCATTGCCAAGGACCTTGTTTGGACATATGATTGCGATTATGGTACTCTTGATATCACCATCAACAGATCAAAGCCTGAAAAGGATCCAAGGGACATCGCCGCGGCTAAGCTTCAAAAGGCAAGCAGCTATCCCAAGTGTCAGCTTTGCTCTGAAAATGCAGGCTTTGCAGGTCACGCAACACATCCTGCAAGACAGAATTTAAGACCGATTCCGATCACGGTGAACGGTGAAAAGTGGGAGCTTCAGTATTCTCCTTACGGATACTACAACGAGCATTGCATCGTCTTCAACTCAAAGCACATTCCGATGAAGATAGACCAGTCCGTCTTTTTAAAGCTTTTTGACATCGTGGATCAGTTTCCACACTATTTTGTGGGTTCAAATGCCGATCTGCCCATCGTAGGAGGCTCGATTTTGAGCCATGAGCATTTTCAGGGTGGAAGATATACGTTTGCCATGGAAAAGGCTTGCGTTGAAAAAGAGTTTGAAATCAAGGGCTATGAGAACGTTCGTGCCGGCATTGTTAAATGGCCCATGTCGGTTATTCGCGTTTGGTCGGAAAATAGAGATGAGCTTGCCGATTGCTGCAACCACGTCCTTGAAACATGGAGGGGCTATAGCGATGAAAATGCATGCATCTTCGCAGAAACCGACGGTGTTCCTCACAATACGATAACTCCCATCGCACGCAAGAGTGGAAGCATATACACTTGCGACCTTGTTCTTAGAAACAACCTTACAACCGAGGAAAGACCTCTTGGCCTTTATCATCCGAATCCCACTCTCCACCATATCAAGAAGGAGAATATCGGACTTATCGAGGTTATGGGACTTGCAGTGCTTCCTGCCCGTCTTGCAACCGAAATCGTTGCCTTGGAGGAGGCGATCTTGAACGGTAAATCTCTTGAAGATTCTGCTCAAACGGCATCCCATGCCGAGTGGGCAAGAGGGGTTGTGAAAAACCATCCCGAGCTTTCAAGGGACAATGCAAGAGCAATCCTTGAAGAGGAAATAGGCAAGGTGTTTTGCGAGGTCCTTATGGACGCAGGCGTGTATAAACGAAACGAAGAGGGCATGGCTGCCTTTGACAGGTTTGTGAAAGCACTTTGATGAAATAAATAAAGCACCGCTATCAGAAGATGGTGGTGCTTTTGTTTTATAAAACAAAAATTTCCATTCATATAAATTTAACGAATGGTCAAAATAATAGCAGAGAAGCGAAGCAAGGAATTTTGCGATGCGGTTTTGATACTTATTTTGTGTCGGAGGCGCGTTTTGAATTTTTTGCGAGCGCCTCTCGATAATATAGATCAATTTCCTTAAAGAAAGGAAAAATCAGTCGTTAAAGCGACAGAATGGAGAACGTTATGGCAAATAAGTCAGCTAAAAAGGCACTTGAACAGTTCAAGATGCAGGCAGCTAACGAAGTAGGTGTTACACTTAACAATGGTGGTTACAACGGTGACCTCACAAGCCGTCAGGCAGGTTCTATCGGTGGTCAGATGGTTAAGAAGATGGTTGAGTCCTACGAAAATAACCTCGGTGCGAACAACAGCACAAAATAATTTACTCCAAAAGTAAAAAAGCTTGCCCCGTTTGGCAAGCTAAATAAAAATTTATTGAACGAATTTTTGTGTTTCTAAACAAAATGCAAAAGACCGTTTATTTCGGCGCACGCGTACACATGTCCGCATAAGTCCGAACGAATAAATTTTATGAAGGTAAATGATGAGTCATTTGCCTTCTTTTTTTATTTCACTTGTACTTTTGAGAAAGATTTACAATGATGATTAATGCAATATCTTTGAGTGTTTTTATAACCGAGAAATCCAATCACCGCAGCACCGTGGACAAGATTGAAAAAGCACACGAGGCACGCACAAAAGGGGGAATAAAAGGAGAGCTTCGGCACTCCTTTTGTATGGCACTAATGTAATAATGTTGACATTTTTCTCCAAATATGGTATAATGTGCGCGAAAATACCTGCCGGGTAAACGTAAAGAGGTTTGATATGAAAAAGTTAGAAAAGTTAGGCGCATTAGGTTGTGTTTTGGTAATTATATTTTTTCCAATACTCGTAATATTGGAATTAGCAAAGAAGTATAAATAAGGATTCAAAACGCCAAGAGCATAAGAGGTAGTATATGTGTGGAGCAATATTAGGATTAATCCCCGCGATAATAGTTGCTATAATTCTTTTTCTCATTAATCCCATATTCGGGGTACTATGGGTATTGTGGCTCGTGGGTATTGCAATTTATGCTTTGAAACGAAAGAAATAAATCCTGCCGAGGTTAGACGGAGAAAGAGAAAGGTTATGAAAAAAGCTTTATCAGTTTTACTCGTTGTTATTATTTTGATGGCGGCGCTTGTTTCGTGTGATTACGAAATTACTATTCAAAAAAAGACGACTACAACAACGACTACAACAACTAATACGGGTACACAACCCAATGATCCACCCGTGGACGAACACGAGCATTCTTATTCTGCAACTGTGACAGAGCCTACTTGCACTGAGCAAGGTTATACGACCTATACTTGCGAATGCGGTGATTCTTACGTTGACGATTACGAGGATGCTTTGGGACATACCTTCGGTAAATGGGAAACTGTTAAAGAAGCAACCGCCACCGAGGAAGGATTAAAGGAAAGATATTGTAAATGCGGTGAGAAGGAAACAAAAACAATACCTATGGTATCGCCATATTCCGAAGGACTTAAATTTACACTTAATGACGATCAACAAAGCTATTCCGTAACAGGAATTGGTACTTGCACTGATATGATTATCGTAATTCCTGCTACTTATGAAGGCTTGCCTGTGACGAGTATTGGCAATAATGCATTCCATAATTGCACCTCGCTTATAAGCGCAGTAATCCCCGACTCCGTGACGAATATTGGTGGTAGTGCATTTAGTCAATGCACATCGCTAATCAGTATAGAAATTCCCGACTCTGTTACGAGTATTGGTGATTATGCATTTGCTTTTTGTCGCTCGCTTGCAAGCGTAGCAATGCCTAAATCTATCACGAAAATTGAGAATAATACATTCATGAACTGTCACTCGCTCACAAACATAAATATCCCCGACTCCGTGACGAGTATTGGTGAGGAGTCATTCGCTCATTGTACATCGCTCACAAGCATAAATGTTCCCGATTCCGTGACGAGTATTGGTGAGGAGGCATTCTATAATTGCTTCGTACTCAAAAGTGTAACTATCACCAACTCTATAACGAGTATTGGTGAAAGTGCATTCTTTCATTGCGACTCGCTCACAAGCATTACTTTTGAAGGAACGGTTGAACAATGGAAGTCTGTTACGAAAATGAATAGATGGGATGAATACACAGCAGAATATATAATCTATTGCACCAATGGAGAAATTAACAAATACGGCATAGTGACATACAAATAAGTTAAATCTTTGTTAAATCCCCCGAAACCTAAGTTTCGGGGGGGGTTCTTAGTTTATGCTTATGCGCGCGAATCCTTGATAAATAAGGGTTTGTTGGGGGTTAAAATTCACTACATCATAGCACGGCATATGAAGTAGGTGTTACACTTAACAATGGTGGTTACAACGGTGACCTCACAAGCCGTCAGGCAGGTTCTATCGGCGGTCAGATGGTTAAGAAGATGGTTGAGTCCTACGAAAATAACCTCGGTGCGAACAACAGCACAAAATAATTTACTCCAAAAGTAAAAAAGCTTACCCATTTTGGTAAGCTAAATAAAAATTTATTGAACGAATTTTTGTGTTTCTAAACAAAATGCAAAAGACCGTTTAGCTCTTTGCAACTGTGAAGAGAAGTGAATTTTATGAAGGCAAACGTTCCGTTTGCCTTCTTTTTTGATAATATAACTTCTACTTGCCACTATACGCATTGAGTGCTTCTTGGTAATAGGCTTTAAACTTATCTTGTAAATACTGCGGTTTGATTATGTGCGCATCACGGCCAAATTTGAAAAAGTAATGAATGGCTTGGAGCTCCGTGCAATTAAAGCTATAGGTATTGCTATTGATTTTTGTGTAAGTGGTTGGGCGCAAATAGAGATGTCTGTTGAAAAGCTCAAGCCCCTTGTTGGTGAAAGCAACTTCAAGTGTGATGAGATCTCCCGCCATATAGGGCAGTGATTTGGACTGAATTTCTTTCTGTATCTCATCAGTTTTTTGATGTGATAAAAAGCCACTCATACTATTCATTATTGAAATTTTTTTTATTCTGGATATTCTAAAGCTGGAAATTCTTTTTTCGTCAACACTTCCATCGCTTTTTATTTCCTCGGAAATGCCCACAAGGTAATTAAATATTCTGTTTTTGTCGGGCAAAACAAAGCAGGGGGTTACATAGAATTTTCTGGTATATACGGTGTTTCGTTTATTTGACAATCTTTGGCTGAGCGATATCTTTATTTTGCGACGCTGAGCGATTGCAAAATTACAAGTATCAATAGTATCCTTGAAAAAGATACTTTCTCTTTGGGCGGATGACAGGGTTGCATATTCCTCAAAAACGGCCTTCAAGTATGAACCGATAGAATCATCATAAAAGGTTGCGGACGTGGATTCTTTGAGCACCTCTATGTTTTGTCGGTTAATTCTAAACTTTTTGCCTATTGCTTTTGGATACGCACAAGCCTTTTCGAGCAATTCATTTTCATGCTTATTGACAAGCAAAGAAATGATTTGCTCAGCATTGGCATCGTTTGAAAATGCTTCGGGATTGTTTGAAAACAAAGTGGCAAGCTCCTCTCTATACTTCAAGGCGCGAATGCCTATGCTGGCATTGGAATCCTGATAGAAATTATAGAAAATTCTGTTCAAAAATCCGGAAAATGAAGGCTTGTTGTCTTCGCCATAAAAATTCCCCATATCATTGTATATTATATCCCACGCCATCTCGGAGAGGTTGAGATGTTGCTTCAATTCATAAGTGATTTCATTAATATAAAAGCCCATAGAAATTCTCCTTCTTAAAATATAAACTTATCATAGCACAATATTTCAAGAAAGTAAAGATATTTGGAACAAAATTATTGAATTTGTACTATTTTTTCACTAAAAAATGAATAAATGAGATAAAAGTTCCTATAACATTACCCTAAAATAGCACAAAAGTGGCAAAAACACTATAAAAACGGAACAAATCATTTTAATAATTGAGCCTAATAAGTTCCGTATTTGTGTGATATAATAAATGTGTCACTGAGGGGGAGCGGAGAATAATTTGAGATAAAACAGGAGGAGTTTTTTATGTACGTTAATATCTCGGATAAGTCAAAAAATCAAAAAGAGAATAGCTCCATTTGGGAGATGCGCCACGGCATATATAAAAAGCTTGGACTACTAAAAGCTCATTTATCCCGCCTTGAGAGGGACAAGGATATATATATTGCTGAGGCGAGAAATGCCGAGCGCTTGGGGGACAACTTTTTTTACCAATCAGTAAAGAACAAAATCCGATTGTGCCTGATCAATATGAAGTTGATTTCGGAAATGATTGTGGAGCTGGAGATTTGTCTTGAAGTTGATAGCATGGATAGGTTGATAGAGGGGTACAATTCATGCTTCAACAACAATAAAAAAAAGGAGACTTTTTCATTCAATTTTCAAAATTTGGTTAAGAAAAACAAAAAAGAACAAAGCAAGCTTGAGAATGCGATAGAGCGCTACACAGAGTTTTACAAGCTTCTTAGGTCAAAAAATGATGGTGTAATGTGCGAGGACATTATTTCAGACGACGAGTTGGAGCGCGTGATACATAATATTCCCGATGGGGAGCGGGACGTTGATGCTATTGATGCTCTGATTGATGAGAAGCTTGCTCAAATAAAAAAACGGGTTAGAGAGGAGTGATTTTGTGTACAGAAATGAGTCTAAATTTTTGCAGGAGGTTATAGCTTCATATTATCAAAGGGGACTTTTAGCGCTCGAGGAGGGGGAGATCAAAAAAGCCCAAAAACTCATTTACTCTGCAGCAGAAAACACTCTGTTGTTGGCTAAGGATTCATCTGACGAAAAACGGATGGAATTGATTGAGCGAGCCGATCAAATGTGCGATTTTGCGAAAAAAATGGAAATCAAGGAGGAAGAAAAAAGAGAAGAAGAGCAACCGTTGCGCCGCAATTCCACTTGCAATCGCAAGCTTGATCCTTGTGAGGAAGAAACACCAAAAACACAGAAATTTGCCGATTTTTTGGCAAGCAAATTAACCTTTGATGACGTAGTTGGATTGGAGGATGTAAAAGATGAAGTTCGCCGACTCGCTATATATCCTCGTCAGTATCCCGAGGTTTATAAGCGCTTTAAAAAGAAGATGGGTGGGGGAATTCTTCTTTATGGTGTACCGGGTACCGGAAAAACAATGATAGCGAATGCTATTGCAAACGAACTCGGGGCGACATTTTATCCAATCAAGTGCTCCGATTTGCTTTCAAAGTGGTTTGGTGAGGCGGAGCAAAACGTCAAGGACTTGTTTGAGGAGGCAAGAAAAAATCCTATTTCCGTTATATTTTTTGATGAGTTTGATGCACTGGGCACCAAGCGCGACACGGATTCATCTTCAATGAAGAGAATCATTCCCGAGCTTTTAATTGAAATGCAACGATCACAGGATGGGGAGAACACTTTGATTGTTATTGCAGCCACAAACAGACCGTGGGATATAGATTCAGCTTTTTTGAGACCGGGACGATTTAAACTTTCAATACACGTTCCGCTGCCGGATGCTGATGCAAGAAGAGCCATGATCGATTCAATGCTGAACAACATTCCAAAGGATGATAATCTTGAGGTTGAGAAAATTGTACAACTCAGTGATGGCTTTAGTGGGGCAGACATTGTTGAGGTTTGCGAAAAATTAAAGGACTGTGCCATTGACCGTATTATCAATGAAGGGGGAGAGGGAATTGTGGTAAATGGCGACATAGACCTAGTGTTTGCTTCTGCCAGATCTTCCGTTCAGGCAGAGGATATTGCGGCTATTGACTCATATAAAGCTCAACAATTTTGTCGAAAATGTTGATTTATTTTATCTTTTATGATAAAATAATATAAATATACACTTTTGGAGTAATTTATGGGAATTATTGTTGGAAAAATACCTGAAAATCAATCCTCTTATACCGTGTCTAACAAAGAGGTCTTATACGCTGTTGAAACAGTAAAAGAAGGCAAAATAGTGCGCCGAATTGGGCAACCGGGATGGGTGGAACTCGAGCAGCACCAAGGTTTACAGTGGTATGTTGTAAATCGAAACGAGCAAAACTGTGCCCTCATTTATTTTGTTGAAGGCGTTTATAAAATTAAGATTGCATTTAGTGCCGAGGTGTTGTTTCCAACATTTCTTTTAAGCCAAGAAAAATTAATGGGAAAGGATATGTCCGATCTGTTTTCAGAGTGGGCAAGCTCTTCACAAATATCAAACAAAGTTACCGATTTTTTAGCAAGCAACAATATCAGCACGGAAAAGCAATTCTTTGACGGGGACAATCGTGTACGATTGGAGAAAGAGCTGATGCAAAGATATAGAAAAGATTTCATCAATAATTGGGGAATGATTTTGAATGGTGTTGAAATCGCACAAAAGGTAATTTTGTCTGATAAATCTTCTCAAAAGCCCAAAACTGAGGCAAGTGAAAAGAAAAAGAAGAGTATATATCATCACATTTATTAAGAAGGAGACAGTAATATGAGAGATAATAAAATGCTTGAATTTAATGAGATATTAATTGCCATTGAAGTGGGCGCTGACAAGATTGCGCTGCGTATCGACGCGGGTGAGCGTTCAATTAATTCACTTAAGAGAATCAAGGACTGTGTTTTAACAATAATGGATGTGATGGAAATTTGCTCTGACGAAGAAAAAACCGGCAAATTGCCCCTTCTTAAAGCTATTTACAGAAATATTAAAATGGCCATTGCCGCTCCCACTTCTATTGAATTTGTAGCGGAACGTATTGAGCATTTTGTTGATGAATATCTTTCTTTGCAGCATCCCTTTGAGGAGGAATATGAAGAAGGACTCGACAAAGATTTGCAAAACTGGATTGAGGCGCAAATCATCACCAATCGCAAGCAAAATATTGCAAGAGAGCAAAGTCAGATATTGAATAGCAATTTGTCTGCGGATTCTCCCGAATTCAAACTTGAGGAAATCAAGTACAACGCTAAAGAGTATCAAAAGAACACTCTTGATCAGCGACTTGACTACATAAAGAAGGGCGTTGAAACAAATGCCATGATAGTGCGTGAGAAAGAGAAGGACAGAACTCTTTCAGACGTAATGGAGCGCACTATTACCACGCCGGATGAATTTGCGGATATGGCGTATATCAATAAGGATATGGAAGTTGAACTCAATGCAAATTATAATGCATTCAAGGAGGTAGCTAAGGATATTTACGGTCAAGACGCATGCCAGGTGTTTGACGATTCAGCTTTTGTAAAAGCACTTGAGGAAACTCAACTCGAGGCATTATACAAAGCGGATAAGGACGGATATGCAGAGAAGATCCTTTCAATGCAGTCAAAAGAATATCTTCACTCAATGCAAGAGATAATGAGCAAGATGGACTTGCTTGCACAGGGTATTGCAACGCTTAAGGGCGAGCAACAAGCGGAGCTTCTTGCGCTCCAAAAACACGTTGAAGAACTTTTTAGCACCACTAATGAATTGTCAAAATTCAAGAATAACGTAGAGGGTGACATTGAAGCCGAGATTCAGTATTGCCTTGACAGAAATCCTTCTGATTTGAAGGGCGCTAACTTGATTTTGAGAAGCTGCATTGAAAATTATTGCAGATGGGTGCATGGTGTTGACCTTAACGATAAGTTGATTTTGAGGGGTTGCGAAACTGCAGTTGACAAAATGAAATTTGCGCAAGTTGATGAAGCTTGTGTAAAAGACGTAGCGGCGATTTATACAAATTCCAACAAGTTCATTCACACCGATTTAAAGACACTTAAAATGAGCGAATTGGAGAAGAAAAACGAAGCTAAAAGAATTCTTGAAAGCCTTGCAATTATTAAGGATTGGAAAATTGATCGCTATGATATAGAGACCGGAGTGCCTCACTACTATAAGTGCCTGGATAATGATATCAAAAACATGATTGATGACGGAATGATTGACGTTGATACGTTAATTAACGATAAGCAGATCACCTATTATTTCGATAAGATTGATTTTCTTTATCAATTTATGCAAAAACACGGATATGAAATACCCGACATTAAATTCAAGAGAGTCGAGGATATTGCAACGTATATGGGTGTAACCCTCCCCAAGAGAATGGAAGGATACATTTGTGAGTACGATAAAGAAAAAGAACATGGCAAGATAGCCTACGAAGAAAATAAGATATTCTTCTATTTGTCGGGATTTAAAAACAAATCGGATTGCAAAAAGAACGCAAGAGTAACCTTTGTTATTAAAGAAGACAAAATAGGAAGACCTATTGCCAAGGATATACGAGCTATTGCTGTGGCAGAGGAGATTACATAATCCTTAATCATTTTTTATAGGAGAAAGCATATGAATGATGTTTTAAGAGAACCTCAAATGTTGTTTGCTGACATAGATCAAGATGACACCGAATATGATGAGCTTGAGTCTATAGATGACGTGAGTAATGAATATGAGGAAGACGACGTATCTGTTGATTCTTCAAATGAAATTGAATATGTAGAGTTGAAGCAGAGCGTAACAAACGCTATTCAAACATCTAAAACAAATCGTGAGGACAAGCATGAATTTTATTCTGAAATGCTTGAAAAGGCACACGCCAGACTTGTAGAAGCAAATTACCAATCCATCGGTTTGTATTTTGACGTTCTTTTGGAAAAGTTGTTGTGCGAATTGAAGCTTATTTCCCGCACAAGTGTTAAAGAGGGAAGCTTGTTCCACCTCTTTGACTATCCATATGATAGCTTTGCGGAAATTGCGCAAAAATGCAGTAGCTATAAAGCAATCAAGAACATGCAGAGTCAATTGTCAGAATATGATGACTTTCCTCGTGATTTTGATTTTGTGTCAACAATTCTTGATGAGGTTGAAGAATACTACATAGCTCAAGAAGAAATTTCGGATACTAAAGCAGTAGTTATTTATGATAAACAGTTTTCCGTTGAAGCTGATTTATTGTGCAGTCATCTCACACAAGCTGATTGTGTATACAATTCTTTTGATATTTCAAAGAACACCACATACTCCGATACCAAGTTGCTTAGTGAGCTTCATAATGCAAGCTCTATAGTATTGTTTTGTGATGACGTAAAGAATGTTAAAAATACATTCAGAGCAAAACAAATAAATCACATTATCGAGAGTGATAAGGCATGTAAAAAATCAGTATTGTACATCACAGGAGATTTGACAAGCGGTGAAAAAAACGTTATCTCCTTAAAATCCGAAAATTGGCAAGAGGCTGCCGTTAAAAGTATATCTAAGCAGATCAAAAATGCTGTTCCCAAGGATGAGTTTGCAAGAGTGCTTGCAGAGGCATCATATTTTGATAAAAAGCTCAAGAATTACAAGATAATCAGCTCTATTCCACAGGAAAAAATAAGAAACCACTGGAATAGTTTGGACAAATTAGAAGAATTAGAAAAGGTATACGGCAAATCTCGTGATAATGAGATAAAGAACGTGCTGACTTATTATCCTAAATCGGAGTTTGGCAAAAGACTTGATGAGCTTAATTCCAACGGACAGAATATTAACCAAATTATAAGTGATATTCAAAGCTTGGATAGAATTATCAGAGATTCCATAAGAAGGGGCGAGCACGAGGGAGTTGCTAAATCCGATTATGAATTTAACGTAAATCAACTTTTGAGGGAAATTGATCATCTTAAGACTAAGTATGATATACCTGTCGAGTATGATAAGTACTATTATCACGGTATAGTGCATAACAAATGTAAGGTTCAGTTGACTGACGAAAAGTCAATTGAACAATTTATTAAGCGCCACGGTAATGAATACGAGAAAAAAAGAAAGTATCAATTAGCTGAAGAAAAGTTTAATGAAGGAATAGAGTTATTCAAGCAAAACAAGTTCAGGGAATCAAAGGAAAAATATATTGAGGCTGCTAATCTTGGACACTATGAAGCGCATTTTAAGCTTGGAAATATTGAAAACAAAACAGGCAACAAACAAGCGGCGCTTTATCACTATAAGCAGGCGGCTGAAAACGGACACAATAAGGCTTGCATAGAATTGGGCAAACATTGTTGCACTTTGGCTAATCAGGACGTCGAGAATAAGGATAAATATATTGCCGAGGCACTTGAGTGGTATAAGCGAGCTATCAGCTTAAGCAAACAAAAACCATTTGACGCGTGCATTTGGTTGGCGAACTATTATATGCGAGAGAGAGATTACGAGAAAGCTCGCAATTATTATGAGACCGCCCTTATGGATAAGAAGTCCAAAACAAAAATTTATGATAATTTGATTCATAAAACAGAAAGATTTGCTTTTATAGTTCCTTACCGTATGTTGGCCCTCGGTGAGTATTCTTTGGCACTTAAATGGCTCGATATAGATGAGCAAGAGCTTAGAGAGTATTGGGAAAATACCGAGCATAAAAACATCGACCAGTTGCAATTAGAAGCCAATATCAAAGAAGCCAGAGAGCTTGTTGAAAAGTGTAATGCAAAAATTCTTGAAGAGTCACTGAAAAAGCATGTTGAGGACTCTAAAAAGGACCCCGACTCCTATAAGCCCGAAAACATACTCAAAGGGCTTGACAACATGCCAAATTATGAGAAGCACATTCTTACCATGGCGGAATTTTGCTTCAACAATGGCATGCTTGAAGAATACGCGGTCTTGTGTGAGAACCACCTTGAAAACAACTTTGACTTTGAAATTGTAAAAAAGCTGGTAGAATATTATTTATCAAAAAATAATGTGTCTGATGCTGTAGGGCATATTCAAAATGCCAAGGAATATTTTAGTAATGATGAGAGCAAGGTGCACATTATGCTCGACCATTGCTTTGCTGCTTGTCCGGACACTTTGCAGCATATCTTTTGGAGCGAGGCGTTTGAAAAGTTTATTGCGGACAAGGACCTTGCCGAAAGTGACATTGAATATTGCGAAAAATGTTGTGTTAAGGCACTCTCAATTACCACCCAAGAAAAAATTGCCGATTATTATTTCAATAACGGTAGATTTGAAGATGGAATGGCGTTGTATGTTCTTATCTATGATTATACGAAGGATAGCGCTTGGGTGAGAAAAATTGCAGATGCATACTGGCAAAACAATAACAAATCTCTCGCTATTGAGTGGTATAAAAAAACTGTTGACGAAGACGGAGAGGATCTTTCTGCAGTATCAAGATTGATTCTTTACTATCTGAATCAGGGAGACAAAGAAAACGCCGCAACCTATATTCAAAAATACTCGAATTACTTTGTTAATGATATGGACAAGGTGTGCTTTATGCTTGCTTATTGCTTTGATAACTCTCAAAGCTCCCAGCAGCATAGCTTTTGGAGTAAGGCGTTTGAAAGATTTATCGCAGGCAAGGAGCTTAGCTCGGATGACATTGAATATTGCGAAAAATGTCATATTGAGTCCTTTGCGCTCCAAACCCAAGAAAAAATTGCCGATTATTATTTCAATAACGGTAGATTTGAAGATGGATTGGCATTGTGCACTCGCATTTATAACTTCAATAAAAGCATTTCTTTGGCGAAAAGAATTGCTGATGAGTATTGGAAAAATGACGAAAAAGCATTGGCAGTTGAGTGGTATGAAAAATATTCGGAGATTCTTTCCAACCAAGCTATTATTTCAAGATTGGTTGACTATTTCTTGAATACTCAGGTAAATAGTGTAAAGGCGGTCAAGTGGATTAATGCAGGTCAGACGTATTTTGTAGGTGATGAAAAGATTGTTACTTACATGCTTGATTACTATAAATCCAGACATTATGAAAGCTCCCCCAATCATATCTTTTGGAGTAAGGCGTTTGAAAGATTTATCGCAGGCAAGGAGCTTAGCTCGGATGACATTAAATATTGCGAAAAATGTCATATTGAGTCCTTTGCACTCCAAACCCAAGAAAAAATTGCCGATTATTATTTCAATAACGGTAGATTTGAAGATGGATTGGCATTGTGTACTCGCATTTATAACTTCAATAAGAGCATTTCTTTGGCGAAAAGAGTTGCTGATGAGTATTGGAAAAATGACGAAAAAGCATTGGCAATTGAGTGGTATGAAAAATCCCTTGGAGAAGTTATTGAGCATGTAGTAGCAAGCAAATTGGTGGATTACTATTTGAGCAACGGCGACAAGGATAAGGCGGCAACCTATATTCAAAGCTCCTCCAAGCACTATGCAAATGACGAGGATAAGGTGCGTCTTATGCTTGCTTATTGCTATGATAATCGCCCCGGGTCCGAGCAGCACTACTTTTGGAGTGGAGCGTTTAAAAAGTTCATTGAAAATAAAGAGCTCACATTAAGTGATGCCGAATATTGCGAAAAGTGTCACACAATGGCAACACCGTACCGTGTTCTTAGAAAGCTTGGAGATATTTGGTATAAAAACTCCAATCCTCAAATGGCTTGCAAGTATTACTTGAAGCATGCAACTTACCAAAAGCAGTATCAGTTTGCAAAAGAGCAGGGCGATGCTTTTTGGAAAGATGGCTATAAAGAAGAGGCGGTTTTGCTTTACGAATTTTATGCTCAAAATGTTTCAAGAACAACCGTAGTGCCCAAAATTTTGGGTGATTATTATAGAGACGTTGACCCCTCCAAGGCAAAAACGTGGTACGGTATAGTGTTGAAAAATACTAAGAGTGAATCCCCTCGATACGATGAATTTGTGCTCACAATGATTGAATTGTGTGAAAAGACCGACGACAAGGCCCAAGCCGCTGCTTTGTGCTTGCAGGCTGGAAACAAGCTGTATAAAAATGGTCAAATTGATGCAGCCATAGTTCAGTTTGAGAAATGCAGTGCTTATGGTTCTTACAGCTCTGTTGAGCAAATTCTTGGCGACTACTATTATGGCAAAAATGATCTCGATAGAGCATATATGCATTACAAAAAGATATATGATATCTCACCTGGGCAATGCTCTGAGAAAAATCTAATAAAAATTAGAGATCTTTCACAAACACTTCTTGATAAAACAAGTGACGACGCGAAGAAAAAGGAATATTTGACTGACATAATGGAATATACCAAATTAATCGCGGAAAAGCTTTATTATCAAGATGACGTATCGGCAGCGGGCAAGGAGTATCTCAAATATAAAAACCCCAACTTTACAGCAGAAAATTATCGTCACATTATCAAATATTATATGAAACAGGATAAGCTTAACGAGGCTTATGACGTGTATCAAAAGTATTTGAGCAATAAAATGGATGATGACATTGTATGTTACATTGGAGATGCGTATTTGAAGAAAAAAGCAAAGGATCTTGCAATCAAATGTTATGAGGATTATTGTAACTGCAAGAAAAATCAAACCTCCCAGCTGTATATTGACAAATTGAAGTCTTTGATTGAGCTCTACGGAGCGGGCAACGTTCAAAAATGCCAAAATGCCTATAAAAACATTGGTGATGCCTATTACAAGAATGGAAATCATGAAGAAGCACTCAAGGCATATGAATTAGCCGGTTGTGAAATCACAAAGCCTTTGGATATTGAAACTCTTGCCAAGTATTATTACAGAAACCAGAACTATGCTAAAGCGGCTGATTGGTATAAAAAAATAGCCAATAAAAATTTGGAGTTTTTTAGCATTATCGGTAAGTGCTATGACAACTTGAGCAACAATTACAGGGAGGATGCTATTCTTTGGTATGAAAAATTCTTGATAGTGTCCTTCAACGCAGACGTTGCCAAGCGTTTTGTGGAGCTTTGTAAGGCCGACAAAAATGATGAAAAGATACTCTACACTGTGGAAAAAAGCCGTGCAAAAGAGGAGTTTTCGTCCATTGATCAAAATGTGTGGATTGATTTGGGCGACAGATTTTATAAGAAAGGCTTGTTTATTGAGGCGGCAAGAGCCTACCAATTAATTAAATACCCCACTAACAACATAATATTTAAGATCGCCTCTTGTTATTACCGTGGCGGTAATTATCAAGAAACCCAAAATATTCTTAAGGCGCATTTAAATACTAAAATGTTGCACTACGGAAACGTATTTATCCCCGAAGAGTATTTGAAGGTGGTATATCCCACAAAGCCAATATACGTGGTAATCGATAACGCTCTTGTTGAAATTGAGCCCAATATGATTAAATACGTTGTTCCCAAAGGAAAATCCAATACAGCGTCCATAATACATCTTAAGGACTCCGCTCCCAAGGAGCTTCCTGAAAAAATCAAGGTTATTATGGATCCTCATGCAGAAAGGACTATTTTGTATAGGTTGGAGCAAATATTCTTCCGCCCTAAGAAAATTAAACCTCAAAAGGCTAACCGCGCAAAGTCTAATAAGACCAAAGTCAGATATCAAAGTTATTCGACACCAAAGATTAGTTTTAATTCCTACGCGATAGTTGAATTGTTTGGATGGCTTGGGATTCTTGTAATTGGATTCTTTGCTATAAACGGCGCTTACTACTGTGCCTTTGAATTGTTTGTAGAGAGTGTTTTTCTTTGGTTCTTGATAGTTACAGTTCCGTTGTTTATGAATTTAATGATTGCCTTGGGACTGGCAAGAACCAGGATTCTTGCTAAAATTCTGGCAGTGGTTATATGGATGGTGCAAAATCTCATTAATATCAATGCTCTTTACTTGTGGTATATAGATGGAATCTTTTACTATGAAGACATAGTAGCATTTGAAGACGTAGTAGCATTTTTCTGGTTTGGAATTGTTAGTTTAATTGTTAACACTTTGGTGTGTATTTACTTTAGTCGGAAAACCTAAAGATTAAAGGCGACGTCAATAAGCAAAAACTTTAAAAGGAGCGCTTCGGCGCTCCTTTCTTTTTGTCTAAAATCCTCATTCTATCACACCGCTTTATGTCAAGAAATATGCCTACCCCCATATATGGAATTGGTATATTGACTTACCATAATTATCCTAATATAATGATAATAGGGTATAATACCCTAATACGAACGCCAAGAGCGTCTTACTGAAAGGTAGGGCGCTCTTTTGTTTTTCTCTCATAAAAGTGGGGGGATTTCGAGAAAAGGGAGGTGCTCTCACAGACAAAAAAGCACGCGCCCTAAGGCGCGTGCCAAAATTAAATCAAATTGATTAACTGATTATATTAGTTAATTGTGATGGAGTCCATACGAACCTGAGCTGTAAGCTTAGCGATTGTAAAGCTCTCAACAGGAGAATCAAATGTTACTGTTACCTTATCGCTACTTACTGTTACTGTAGCACCGGATACTGTACCGATAGATGTCTTAAGAGTTGTTGCATAAGCAGAAGAGTTGCAGTCAAATACAATCTTAGAAATGCCTGCGCCCTCAACCACGATGTTTGAACCCGCATAGAAACGAACAGGGGCAGCATAGTCAGCAACAGCGTTTGTGCTGCTTGCCTTGTTATTTGTAAGTGTTACACCGTTCTGTGACCATACCTGAGCGGTTGTTGAAAAACTTGTTCTGTTGTTCTTGTCAGCGAAAGAAAGAGTTGCATTTGAAAGAGCAGCTGGGCCTTCTACCTTACCACAAACTGTGCATTCACCATCTTCGTAAGTGTGATTACCGGTTGCTGCGATTGTCTCTGCGCTTATAGTTTCTCCACAATTATCGCAAGTAACTGTTACAGAACCTGCTTCTACACAAGTTGCGTCAACTGTATTTGTGGTTGTGTTGGTGTGTTCGCAAACGGGTGTTTCAGTATTATCACCGGATGTGCTACCAGTACATACATAGAATGTAAGAGTTTGGTTCTTAATATTATCGGTTGTAGAGGTCGTATAACAACGAACGTCTTGAGCATTATATATGCCAAGGTAACGACTTGTGCCTGTATGCTTGAGATAACCAGAAGTTGAATCGATTATAAATGTCTTGTTTGCGTTTGTACCTACACGAACACCATTATTTGTAGATGTGCAGTAGAGCCATGTGTCTGTTGTTCCATTGGGATGAATTGTCAAATTTCCATTAATGTAATCGATATTCCACAGGATATTGTCAGCAATATCTCCAGTTAATTGGTTACCGCTAACAGTAACTTTTACTGCTGCTGGGGCACTTCCCGTACCGTTATCATTTGTTATAGCATATGTATTTCCATCGCTCTTTGTCCAAACGATAACAACAACGTCAGTTTCCTTAATGTCAGCAAGCTCCGTCTCTATCCAACTTTTTTCGGCAGGTGTTTCAGGATCTGTAGTTGAACCACCAATTGTTTCACCACAATTGTCGCAAACGCCGTTTTCGGTTGTGTGACCGAGCGCTTCAACAAGTGTTGTTTCACAAGTTGTACAAGTCTGAGGTGTTGTACATGTTGCCTCCTCACCGGGAGTATGTCCAAGAGCAGGCTTGAGCTTTTCGCCACAAGCTGTACAAGTCTGAGGTGTTGTGCATGTTGCTTCCTCACCGGGAGTATGTTCAAGAGCAGGCTTGATTTCTTCGCCACAAGTTGTACAAGTCTGAGCTGTTGTACATGTTGCGTCCTCGCCGGGAGTATGTCCTGTTGCAGGAGCACCTGTGATTGTATCTATAATCTGGTTACAAGAATTACATACTGTATTTATATATCCGGATTCTGTACATGTAGGATCAACTGTTTGTACTGTTGTGCCACCGTTATGTGCACATTCATAGTATGTAATTGACATTTCCAAAATTCTAAACTGAGCATCAGATTCATTGGTGACGGTTACTGAATAAGCATTAATTTTGGTAAGAGTTGTGATATTATCAGAAGTCGTTATTTCACCGGATGTGAAGGCTGCATTATCAATAGCATAACCGTCAAGTGCTTTGAATGTGATTTCAAAGATAACTGTGTCTTCGGGAGCGTTGATTGTTAATGTATTGCCTACATATACACGAATTGTGCCGTCACTATCGTAATATGCAGGAACTGAGTTAGTGTGTGTTCCCTTAGAAGCATCAAAGTCGATGTTGTTGAGTGTTAATCCGTCAACCTTCGTAGCATTGCTGATATTATGCTCAGCAAAAACAATAGTTACTGTATTTCTGATGCTGTCATTACAGCTACAAATACCATTGACATATATATGTCCAAGAGCATCAACCTGATTATCTACATAAGAATCACCGCAAGAGCATGTGTGAGTTGTGTAACCTTCTGTTGTACACGTAGGCTCTGTTACAGAGGGAATATATTCATGCTCAGCCACTGTATAAACGTTGCCGTTCTTTATTGAGTGGTGGTTTTTGTCAAGCATATTGGCAAACTGTGCGCCGTCGGTCGTATGGTCAGCGGGGTTGAAGTTTACATATTCACCACCACAAACGATGATTGAACCGAAGTTTTCGTCTGTTCTTGTTTCATCGATGTCGAGAGTATAGTATCTTCCGTCGGCAAAATAAACTTCTGTTGCTTCATAATGACCGCCGTTGATTGTGATCTGTGCGCCTGTTGTTGCATAGATCGTTGAGCAACCGTGAGAGATGAAGGTACCGTTTTCGATAGTTACAATAGCACCGTCGATTGCAGAGAGTGCCTGCATGTAATCACCCTTACCGGATGCGATGACCGTACCGTTGCCTATGATCGTTACGTTGGAGTTGCCCGAGATGAGGATCGCTTCAACCTTTTCTCCTTCAAAGGCTGCATCAATCGTTTTACCTGCAAGGTCGATAGTTACGTTTGTATTGTTGATGGTAATAGCTTCGGTAAGCACGATATCATCAATGAGAGTTACTGTGCCACCGTTAGCATTGTTGATAGCTTCCTGAAGAGAGGTGTATTGTACTCCACCAACCTCAGCTACGGGAGTTTTTTCAGTTACGACGTCATAGGTCTGGTTTTCTTCCAAATCTGCAAGGATGAAATCGTCACTTTCGTTTCCACCGTTGGCAACGATCTTGAATCCGTATGCCTGAGCAGGGAGCTTGATCTTATAAACGCCTTCGGAATCAGTTTTCATGCTTGCCATATCGATGCCGTCGATGGTTGTTGTCCACGTATCGTCACCGTTTGCAAACCAATACTGAAGCTTGAGGTTTTCCCAGCTCTGGTTGTTATTGATATAGATCGTTTTGAAGGACTTGCTATTGGTGATTACACCATTATGCTCGGCAGTACCGTAAACACCCTGGCCACCACCGTAGAGCTGGTTGAAGGGAATCTCGGCAAAGTCTGTCTTATTTGCTTCTGCAAGTTCGATGGTGTTGATTGCCACGCCACCAACTACGGGATTGCCGTATCTTACGTTACTGAATGCGCCGTTATAGGAGCTTGCCTGTGCTCTTACCCAAGGGTAATTGCTTTGCCAGGAGCTATCCTGGTTTGTGAACTGATAATATGTGTAGTTTGTCCATTCTCCGTAGTATACGTTAACGTTTACACAAGTCAAAAAGTCTGCAGAGGCATTTGTTGCCTGCTTGGGGCTGTTTTGTCCTGTATAACCTACGAGCATACCGCAACGACGGTAAGCGTACCACTGATATGCAGCAGTTACGTCGGAGAATACGTCAAGCTCGGCTGCAACGGTTACGTTTTCCATCAAAACCTTTGCAGAGCCGTATTTGCCACCGATAACGCCACCGTTACCTGTGTCGAAGTCACCCCACATGGAGCAAAGCTTAACTGTGGAGTCAACGAGGATGTTTCTGAATGTGTGTGAATACTCAGCTGTAACATTATCGCTTTCGATAACGTAGATGTCACCAACGATACCACCGTTACGCATCTGGTAGTTGCCGATCGTAACGTTGGAAACTGTGATGTTTTCAAAAGTACATTTACCTTGTGCGCAACCAACAACTGCACCGATGGAGGTTGTTTCAACTACCATTTCACCGCCGTTGATCGTAAGGTTTCTGATTGTTGCGTTGTGGATGGAAGAGAACAAGCCTGCGCCCTTGCTTGTGCAAGTGTGAGCATCAGTCGCGTCAAGCTCCCAGCCGTTTACGTAAATGTTGTAGATGGTGTAGTTACCACCGTCAAAAGTACCCTTGAAGGGGTTGCCACCGTTATAAGCCCAACCTCCACCGATGGGGTTGAAGAGCTTATTGTTGAGGTCGATATCGGTAGTAAGAGTTACTGTTTTGCCCTCGAAGGTCGTGCCCTTGTCAACGAGGTCTCTGAAGCCAAGGAACTCAGCAACGTTATCAAGTGTGAATTCTGTTGCATTTTCGTCGTACCAGGAGATATCAGCAACAGTTTCGTCAGTCCATTTGCTGGGAGTTGACTTTACCATGGAGAAAACGGAGAAGGATGCAACATAGATCGTTACGTTACCTGTTTCCGCATCATAAACGTACTGGTTGTGGATCGCAAAATCGTTATAGCTATTAACTCTTGTCATGAGAACGGGTGTGCCGTCTTCGATGTGGTAGAGCTTAAGCTCGGTATTTGCAAGACCTGAGGGGAGGACTGCGCCAAGCATTACTGTCATGGGAACTGTGTTGTCAAGCGCTACGCCTGAAACGTGGATGTCCAAGCTTGAAAGAGAATCGCTAAAGGATTCGTCTTCAACCTTCTTTACGGACAATTCAAGAGAGGAAGCTCCCATTTCGACCTTAACGTCTGCAGGGATGATCGCTGCAACCTCGTTTGTGTTGCCGATAAGAATGCTATTTGCGAGTGATCCGTAAATGAGGTCGTCATTTTCAAGAGTTGTTGAACCCGCATAAATCTGATTGGGGTCTATAGGATCGGGAACAGGATCCTTATTTGCACTATCACCGGTAGTTGTTGTAGTTGTGGTAGTAGTGCTGCTTTCGGGCTTTGTGGTTGTTCCACCCGTGGTAGTAGTGGTAGTTGCTCCTCCTACTGTAGTAGTGCCAATGCCGTTATTGAGCTCGGGCATTGAGAAGCACGAAGCCAATACGCCGACTGCCATCATTAAGCAGAGGACGAGCACTAACACTTTTGTGAAAAGAGAGTTGTTAGTCATAATATTTTCCTTTCTAAATCTTATGTGAACTTCAATTTTCGGTAACGAAAAGACACAAAATTTATGTCCTTTCGTTACCGCCACATATAAAAATGCAGGGAAATATCATAACTATTCTATTATATATAAAGTATAGCATAAGGAAAAATATAAATCAAGGTGAAAAAGTAAAAAAATTAGCATTATTAATAACTTTGTAAGAAATTTACATTTAGTTAACAATTTGAAGTCTTTTTGCTACAGCTTGCATAAGTGTGTTTACTTTAAAGGCGAAATAGCGAATTCTGTTGAATATGTCGTTTGTTCCGATGGTATTGTTCCGTTAGATAAAACGTATGATTAATTATATTACCCCCGAAATTAAATTTCGGGGGTTAATTTTTTCAAATCTATTGACAAATTATGCGTTTTTTGATATTATATCTATGTATGAAAAACTTTGATAGGAATAAGTAATATTTTTCATGGCTTTCAGAGAGCCGTCGGTTGGTGCGAGACGGCAGGGTGGAAAATGTGAAGCTATCCTTGAGTTGCTTCCGAAAGGAAAGTCGGGTGCGCCCGTTAAAGCGTGGGGCTTTGATCTAAAGTCCGTAAGGCTGTTTTCGTGAGAAAGCAGTGAAATAAGGTGGTATCGCGAGCGCTCTCGTCCTTATGCTTTGCATTTGGTCGGTGGCGTTTATTTTTTTCTATATTTACATAGTTGAAATTTATTTTACATAACCGAAAGGAAAAAACAAAATGAAATGGACATCACTTAACGATTTGAGAGAGAGCTATCTTTCCTTCTTTGAGAGAAAGGGACATCTCCGTCTTAAATCTTTCCCCCTTGTGCCTATCAACGATAAGTCATTGCTTCTTATCAACTCAGGTATGGCACCTATGAAAAAGTATTTTACAGGCGAAGAAGAGCCTCCGAGAAACAGAGTTTGCACTTGCCAGAAGTGTATCAGAACTCCCGACCTTGAGCGCGTTGGTCACACAGCTCGTCACGGTACGTTCTTTGAGATGCTTGGTAACTTCTCATTCGGCGACTACTTTAAGGTAGAAGCTATCGAATGGTGCTGGGAATTCCTCACAAAGGAGCTTGAAATTCCCGAAAATCTTCTTTGGCCTTCAATCTACGTTGAGGATGACGAATCCTACGACATTTGGGTAAACAAGATTGGCGTTAACCCCGAGCACGTTGTTCGCATGGGTAAGGCAGACAACTTCTGGGAGCACGGAACAGGTCCTTGCGGTCCTTGCTCTGAAATCTACTTCGACCGCGGTGAAAAGTACGGCTGCGGCTCTCCCGATTGCAAGCCCGCTTGCGAGTGCGACAGATACATGGAAATCTGGAACAACGTATTCTCTCAGTTTAATAACATGGGTGACGGCACTTATGAAGAGCTTGCTCAGAAGAACATCGACACAGGTATGGGCCTTGAGCGTCTTGCTTGCGTAATGCAGGGTGTTGATAATATGTTCGAGGTAGACTCCATCCGTGCTATCATTGACAAGGTTTGTGCAATTTGTGGCAAGACGTACGGTGCAGATGCAAACAACGATATCTCCATCCGTGTTATCACAGACCACACAAGAAGCGCAATGTTCATGATCGCAGACGGCGTTATTCCTTCCAACGAGGGACGTGGCTACGTTCTTCGTAGAATCATTCGTCGTGCTTGCCGTCACGGAAAGCTTCTCGGCATCAACCACGCGTTCCTTGTTGATATGGTGAACGTTGCTATCGGTGAAAGCTGTGCAGCTTATCCCGAGCTTGCCGAAAAGGGTGATTACATCCGTAAGGTCCTCTCCATGGAGGAGGATAGATTCGATGCTACTATCGACGCAGGTCTTTCCATCCTTTCCGACCTCATCAGAGGCGCTATCAAGGAAAATAGCGACACTATCTCAGGTGAAGAGGTATTCAAGCTTTACGATACGTTCGGATTCCCGATCGACCTTACTCGTGAAATCGCAGAGGAAAACAACCTCAAGATCGACGAAGAGGCATTCAAGGCACTTATGCTCGACCAGAGAACAAGAGCAAGAGAGGCAAGAGCTAATATCAGCGGTTGGTCCGACAACTCCAAGAGCCTTCTTGCAGACCTTGCAAAGACTGAATTTACAGGCTATACAGATTATAAGAGCGAGGCTAAGGTTATTGCCATCCTCGTTAACGATGAAAGCGTTGAAGCTGTAAACGAGGGTGATTGCACCATCGTTCTTGACAGAACACCCTTCTACGGTGAGGGTGGTGGTCAGGTTGGTGACAGCGGTACTATCTATAACGGTAACGCACTCCTTACAGTTTATGATACAAAGAAGAACGACGGTGTTTACATCCACCTTTGCACAGTTGCAAACGGTGCTGTTTCCGTTGGTGATACAGTAACTGCTGATATTACAGACTCACGTCGTGATGCTATCAAGAGAAACCACTCTGCAGCTCACTTGCTTCAGGCAGCTCTTCGTTCCGTTCTCGGTTCACATGTTGAGCAGGCAGGCTCTTACGTTGACGAAAACGTTTGCCGCTTTGACTTTACACACTTCGTGGCTCTTACAGAGAAGGAGCTTAAAGAGGTTGAATTGCTCGTTAACGCTCACATTCTTGCAGCTAACGAGATCGTAACAAAGGAAACTGACATCGAAACTGCTCGCAAGGAGGGTGCTATGGCGCTCTTCGGTGAAAAGTACGGCAAGACTGTTCGTATGGTTAAGATGGGTAGCTTCTCAACTGAGCTTTGTGGTGGTACACACTGCGACAACACAGGCAAGATCGGTCTCTTCAAGATCATCAGCGAGTCCTCTGTTGCAGCAGGCGTAAGAAGAATCGAGGCAGTAACAGGTCTTGGTGTTCTTCATCTTATTGCTAAGCACGAGGGCCTTATCGCGCAGACAGCTGCCGAGCTTAAGGTTCCCAACGCAAACGATCTTACAAAGCGTGCAAATGCCGTTATGGGTGAGATTGCTTCTCTTAAAAAGGAAATCGAGGTTCTCAATAACAAGATCGCATCCTCTAAGATGGGTGACGTTTTGAATTCTGCAAAGCAGATCAAGGGTGTTAAGCTCGTAACTGTAAACGCAGAGGGAATGGACGTTGACAGCGCAAGAACACTTTGCGATAAGATCAAGGCAGAGCATTCTGATATGGTTGCAGTTGTTGCAGTTAATGCTAACGGCAAGCTCAACTTCGTTGCAGCTGCAGGTAAGGATGCCGTTGCAAACGGTGTTCATGCAGGCAAGCTCGTAGGTGCTGTTGCAGCCGTAACAGGTGGTAAGGGCGGTGGCCGTCCCGACTCTGCTATGGCAGGTGGCGCGGATGCTTCTAAGATAGACGAAGCTCTTACAAAAGCACACGAAATTGTTGAAACAATGGCAAAATAATTGGACAAACCTATTATATAATTTTAAGAAAAACGGCAGGGAGACCTGCCGTTTTTGTGCGTTATTGATTGGTTTTGAAAAAATTTATTGTTTAAATTTGTCTTGATAAAATTCAAATGAAGGTGCTGGGGTGACTAATCTTTCTATTGACACACTTGTGAAACTATAGTATAATATTTATGAAAATACCCGCCGGGGTTTGTACGGAGAAAGTATTGTTTTGAGGTAGTAAAAATGAAATGCCCCAATTGTGAATCGTCAAATATTCAGTCCCATATCATCGTTGAGGATAAGGTGGCTAGAAATGCTCAAGTTGTTTTCATCGTAACTTTAGTTGCGATTGTTCTCGCTTTGGTAGTTTATAAATACAACCCTTTGCTCATTTGGCACTATGGAGTGTATGCGATAGCACTTATGGTGGTGCTTAATATCGTTTTGCTCCTATTTCCTGCAACCACGAAAACTATTTTTGTTTGCCATGAATGTGGTGAAGAGTTTAAAAAAGACCAGTCAAAATGATGAATTATATCTAGAGTGCCCATAAATGTGGGCGCTCTTTTGTTATGTCAATATAATTATAATTTGATTTATAAAAATAGCAGGGGGAAGCCCTGCTATTTCTTTTTTACATAATTTTTTGTCAAACATCTTGAAAAAATGATAAAAATATAGTAAGTAACCTTGTGTGGACCGTCGAGGACGCCGGTCCCTACAAAAGTTAGTTTATGTTTAAAACAATAAACATCTCCCCCTATAAATCAAAATTTGAAATTATATATTATTTTTGTCAAACATCTTGAAAAAATGATAAAAATATAGTAAAATAGAAATGTTGTGAACATTTAAATTTAGTATTTTTAAGCACAAAGGAATAAAATATGGCTGATTTTAGTAATGAAATAAAAAGAAGAAGAACGTTTGCGATAATCTCCCATCCCGACGCAGGTAAGACTACTCTTACTGAAAAATTCCTCCTTTACGGAGGCGCGATTCAGTCTGCAGGTACTGTTAAGGGAAAGGCATCCGACCGTCACGCGACCAGTGACTGGATGGACCTTGAAAAGCAGAGAGGTATTTCAATCACCTCCTCCGTTATGCAGTTTGAATATGACGATTATTGCATCAACATCCTTGACACACCAGGTCACCAGGACTTCTCAGAGGACACATACAGAACACTCATGGCAGCCGACTCAGCGGTAATGGTTATCGACGCGGCAAAGGGTATCGAGCCTCAGACAAGAAAGCTCTTCAAGGTTTGTGCGATGCGTGATATTCCCATCTTTACCTTTATCAACAAGCTCGACCGTGAGGCACGCGATCCCTTCGATCTTCTTGACGAGCTTGAAAGAGAATTCGGCATTGGAACTTATCCCATGAACTGGCCCATCGGTTGCGGTGTGAATTTTAAGGGCGTTTTCGACAGAGAAAGACGTTCCATTCTTGCTTTTGACGAGTTCCACAGTGGACGAAACAGAATCGAGGGTATCTCTTGCGATATCACCGATACTGAAAAGATGGACGAGCTTATCGGTGAATACGATAGACGTGCACTCGTTGACCAGATCGAGCTTTTGGACGTTGCCAGCTATGAATTCGACCTCGAAAGAGTTCGTCACGGAAAGCTTTCCCCCGTATTTTTCGGCTCTGCGCTTAACAACTTCGGTGTTGAGCCCTTCCTCAAGAGCTTTCTTGAGATGACTACGTCACCCCTTCCTCGTCGTGCAGGGGAGGACACCATAGATCCCTTTGACGAGAAATTTTCTGCATTCGTATTCAAGATTCAGGCAAATATGAATAAGGCTCACCGCGACAGGATCGCATTCATGCGAATTTGCTCAGGTAAGTTTGAAAGAAATAAGGAATATCTTCACGTTCAGGCGGGCAAGGTCGCAAAGCTTTCCCAGCCTCAGCAGATGATGGCTCAGGAAAGAGAAATCATCGATAGCGCCTATGCAGGTGACATTATCGGTGTGTTCGATCCCGGTATCTTCTCGATCGGTGACACGATTTGCGATCCTTCACTTAAATTCACCTTTGATAAAATTCCCACCTTTGCTCCCGAGCATTTTGCACTTGTTGAGCAAAAGGATTCAATGAAGCGTAAGCAGTTTGCAAAGGGTATGAACCAGATAGCGCAGGAAGGTGCTATTCAGATGTTCTTTGAGCCTAACTCCGGTATGGAAAGAGTGATCGTCGGCGTTGTTGGTGTGCTTCAGTTTGAGGTTCTTGAATACCGACTCAAGCACGAATATGGCGTTGATATCATTCGCCGTCCCATGCCCCAGGCATACGTTCGTTGGATCGAAAATGAGAATATCGATCCCACAAAGCTCACACTTGATACCGATACCAAGTGGGTTCAGGACTATAGAGGAAATAACCTCCTCATCTTCCCAAGAGAATGGAGCATCCGTTGGGCACAGGAGAAAAATAAGGATCTTATTCTTAAGGAATTCCACGAGAAATAATATATCAAAAAAGAGAGGCATTGCCCAACTTCTCATAAGTAAGATTACAATTTGTAGGGACCGGCGTCCTCGACGGTCCGTGACACATAAATTTCGGCAGAGAACTTGTTTTCTCTGCCGATTTTGTGATATAATGGGACTAACAAAAAGCATCCCTCCGAGAGGGAGGGGGACCGCCGCGGGGTTCCCTGAAACGAATGAAATGAGTTTTGGGGGTTCTCGCGATAGCGGTGGAAGGAGCCTGCGTGCCTTTAGCTTTGAACTAACTTCATTGTAGCGCACTCTCCCTCAGTCGCCTACGGCGCCAGCTCCCTCCCGGAGGGAGCCTTTAGACGCGCGTAGCTTAGGCGTATGTGCTTTGCCCTGTGCCTTTGTAATACAAAGGCGAAACTTGTGATAAAACGAAACGATAAATCAAAATTTTAGGAGTAAATGTTTTGTATGGCAAAAAAGAATACAAATGGAAAAAAGCAAAAAAAGAAAATTACGGATATTTTGACTGCATGTATTCTAATCACAATCATGGTGGTTTTTACATTGTATTCCGTTCACGATATTGCGCTATGTGTGAATACAGCTTTCGAACGAAATTGCGAATATAGTGGATCTTTTAAATTAAACGAAAGTCGCAGGACACGAAACACCACATACATATTCACATTGGCGAATGGTGATGTCATTACAGCAAATCAGGATATTATGAAACACCATCAAAGATTAGATGAGTTTGAAGAATTAAAATTCTCATACACATCATTTCGAAATATCCCGTTCTTTACATATACTGCGGTTTCAATTACTACAATTGATGGAGAAATCAGTTTCCTTTCTGCAAATGATACAATAACAGAAGCAAAATTAGGCATTGTAGCTTTTGTTGTTATTATCGGTATAATAGTTTCAGTCATCATAGCATGGTGTGCAGTATTAGTGTGGCTCCGTAGGACACCGAAAAAAAGGAAATGAATTCATTTGTATTGTCGAACAAGACAAATAATTAACCCTGACAGACTTTTATACAATCTGTCGGGGTTAATCTTTGTCTTCTGCAATGCAATTATGTCTTTTTGGACCGTCGAGGACGCCGGTCCCTACAAGGAAAAATCAAACTTCCTTATGAGAAGTCCCCTTTGACCTCTCTTTTTGTTTTAACAGTTAGATTGAGAGGTATATTTTCTCGAACTAACTTGAATGCACGAAAAAAACCGGTGTTTCCACCGGCTTTTTTCATGTTTCCTATTCGTAATCAACTACGTCCGTCCATGTGAGAAGGAACTCGCGTTCTTCCTCATTGCCCTTTACGGACTGGGATGCCGCCACGATGGGCATCCACTTTTGAACGTATTGCTTTGCTGTGTCACTCTTCTTGCAGAAGACGTTGAGGTATGTTTCTGCGCCCTCTTTGTCACCGTTCAAGCAGAAGAGAAGGTAGGTTCTTGCCACGTCCGCAGACGCGTTACCCTGAGTTGCATGTGCCCAGTCGAGAACGTATGCCTTACCGTCCTCTGTGATGATAACGTTTGAGGGATTGAAGTCGCCGTGACATACCTTATTATGCTTGGGCATACCCTCAAGACGTGTGTGAAGCTCATATCTTGTTGTTGCGTCAAGAGAGGAAAGAGAGATCTTTCTGTTCATCTTGTCCTTGAGCTTTGTGAGAAGGGGAGATTTCTTTTCGTGAATGCTCATCTGAAGGTCAACGAGAAGCTCGATATATTCGGTCTTCTTCTCGGGATTTTCTTCCATGAGCTCGGAAAGTGTCTTACCCTCGATATATTCGTTTACGATCGCCCACTTGCCATCGATCATATTAACACTGAGAAGCTTGGGAATGTTAAGTCCTGTCTCTTCGATTCTTGCCTGATTGAGAGCCTCGTTGAGAATGTCGGACTTGGAGTATTCAGAGTCGAATACCTTTACAGTTTTATCGCCGTCGCGATAAATAGTTTTATTTTTTCTTGTTGCAATAACCTCGAAATTCATAGATCTTCCTCCTTAGTTTGCACTTGTGGGCATTTCTTTTTCAATAAAATCCTTGCCGTAGTAAGCATTGAGGTACATTTCCTTGATTTCACTCATAAGAGGATATCTGGGGTTAGCACCTGTGCACTGGTCGTCGAATGCCTGCTCGACCATATCGTCAAGACGGTTAAGGAAATCCTCCTCGTCGATGCCGTAGTCCTTGATTGTTTCCTTAATGCCAACCTTAGCCTTAAGCTCGTTGATGGCTGCAATAAGTCCTTCAAGCTTTTCATTATCGTTTGCACCCTTGATTCCGAGGTAGTCGGCAATCTCTGCATATCTTGCAAGAGTGTGGGGGTGGTCATACTGAGAGAATGTACCCATCTTTACGGGAGCTTCACTTGCATTGAATCGGATAACCTCTTCGATCATGAGCGCGTTTGCAACGCCGTGGGGAAGGTGGTGGAATGCACCGAGCTTATGAGCCATGGAGTGACAGATACCAAGGAACGCGTTTGCGAATGCCATACCTGCCATTGTTGCTGCATTTGCCATCTTTTCACGGGCAACAACGTCTGTCTGACCGTTTTCGTATGCTCTGGGAAGATATTCGAAAATCATCTTGAGAGAACGAAGAGCAAGACCGTCAGTATAGTCTGTTGCAAGCATTGCAGCATATGCCTCAACTGCGTGAGTTACTGCGTCGATACCTGATGCGGCAGTAAGTCCGCGAGGAGCAGACATATGGAAGTCTGTGTCAACGATCGCCATATTGGGAAGGAGCTCGTAGTCTGCAAGAGGATACTTAACTCCTGTCTTTTCATCTGTGATAACTGCGAAGGGAGTAACCTCGGAGCCCGTACCTGCAGACGTGGGGATTGCGATGAAGTAAGCCTTTTCACCCATCTTGGGGAATGTGTAAACTCTCTTACGGATATCGATAAAGCGCATTGCCATATCCATAAAGTCTACCTCGGGATGCTCATAGAGTACCCACATGATCTTAGCAGCGTCCATTGCAGAGCCACCGCCGAGCGCGATGATCGTATCGGGCTGGAATGCTCTCATCTGAGCTGCACCCTCAGTTGCATTTGCAAGTGTGGGGTCGGGCTGAACGTTAAAGAACGTTGTGTGCTGGATTCCCATCTCGTCAAGCTTGTCTGTGATGGGCTTTGTATAGCCGTTCTGGTAAAGGAACGTATCCGTTACGATGAACGCCTTCTTTGCGCCTCTTACAGTCTTGAGCTCGTCAAGAGCAACGGGGAGGCAACCCTTCTTTATATAAACCTTTTCAGGTGTTCTGAACCAAAGCATATTTTCTCTTCTTTCCGCTACTGTTTTGATGTTGAGCAAGTGCTTAACGCCTACGTTCTCACTTACGCTGTTGCCACCCCATGAGCCACAACCGAGTGTGAGGGAGGGAGCAAGCTTGAAGTTGTAAAGGTCTCCGATACCACCGTGGGATGAGGGAGTATTTACAAGGATACGGCAAGTCTTCATGTGAGAAGCAAACTTGTTTACCTTTTCCTGTTCGCTTACTGCGTTGAGGTAAACGGAGGACGTGTGACCAAGGCCACCGTCGTCGATGAGGTGCTCGGCCTTTTCAATAGCTTCATCAAAGGAGCTTGCTCTGTACATACCGAGAACGGGAGAGAGCTTTTCGTGAGCAAATTCTTCGGAGAGATCAACGCTTTCAACCTCACCGATGAGGATCTTTGTTCCAACGAGAACGTCAACGCCTGCAAGAGCTGCGATCTTGTGAGCGGACTGACCAACGATCTTTGCGTTGAGAGCGCCGTTGATGATGATCGTCTTTCTTACCTTGTCGATCTCGTCACCCTTGAGGAAGTAGCAGCCTCTTGCTGCGAATTCGTTCTTAACCTGCTCGTAGATGCTGTCAAGAACGATAACCGACTGCTCGGATGCGCAGATCATACCGTTATCGAAGGTCTTTGAGTGGATGATGGAGTTAACTGCAAGAAGGATGTCCGCAGTATCGTCGATGATTGCGGGTGTGTTACCTGCGCCAACACCGAGAGCAGGCTTGCCGCTTGAGTAAGCTGCCTTAACCATGCCGGGACCACCTGTTGCAAGGATGATGTCCGCTTCCTTCATAACTGTGTTTGTAAGCTCAAGAGAGGGAACGTCGATCCAGTCGATAACGCCCTCGGGAGCGCCTGCAGCAACTGCAGCCTCCAAAACGAGCTTTGCAGCTGCGATCGTGGAGTCCTTTGCCTTGGGGTGGGGGCTGATGATGATCGCGTTTCTTGTCTTAAGAGCAAGAAGGCACTTGAAAATTGCAGTTGAGGTGGGGTTTGTTGTGGGGATTACGGCTGCGATAACACCGATGGGATCTGCGATCTTCTTGATTCCGAATGCCTTGTCCTCTTCGATGATCCCACAAGTCTTTGTATCCTTATATGCATTGTAGATATATTCGGCTGCATAGTGATTTTTGATTACTTTATCTTCAACGATACCCATGCCGGTTTCAGCTACAGCAAGCTTTGCCAACTGGATTCTTGCTCTGTCAGCTGCAGATGCTGCTGCAAGGAAGATTTTGTCTACCTCCTCCTGTGTGTAGGTAGCAAATACCTTCTGAGCGGCTCTAAGGCTTGTGAGTGCCTCGTTAAGAGCCTCAACAGAGTCAACTGTGTTGTATACTTTGTTTTCCATTAAATATATTTCCTCCGAAACAGAATTGATTTTCAAATATTATTTTACGGCAGAGCAGGGGATTTTATCCAAGGGATCGGACTCAAGTCACCCAAAAAATAAATGCCTGCGAGCACGTGTTCAATATACATTGTGAAAAGTTTAACATAAAACAGTGAATTTGTCAATCGATTTTCAAGGAAATTGTTAAAAAATTATCAAATTCGACCTAATAGACAAACTGTATAGTGGGGAAGAATAGAATTTGTGTAATATGCACAATGATTTTCGGCAAAAAATCATATTTTTTAGGGGCGGAGAAGCATTTTGTGTATTGTTTTGTTGACAACATCGTTAATATGGTTTATAATTATATCAATAAAATAATTTTTGAAATCTATTACACTTTTTGAAAATTTTGTTGACTTATATTATGAAGACCTTTTTAAACTAATCAAAAATGGAGGGACTATTATGAAGTATATTGCAAAAATCTTGGTGCTTGTTATGATCATCTCAATTTGCTCAAGCCTTGTGGGATGCTCTTGGTATTCTCCAAAGGGCAATTTCAGGGTGACCATTTCAAGAACGCTTGTTTCTGAGGTGGTAGATTTCCAAATCGCTGATTCGTATGTTATTACCGTATATACGCTTGACGACTCTGATATAAACATTGATGACGTTTTGCTTGAATACAATGAAGACAATGCCGTAGTTACGTATAAATATGATTTCAGGGATAAAGTCAAATTTGATATATATTTCTATGAGCTTTCAAGTGGCAGTGAGCTTAAGATAACCTATAACGGTCAAACGGTGACTATTCCTTATAGGGTTATAGACTACGATTTCGAGGATAATGACTACGAAACGATCTCGTCCATTGACGATCTTGATAAATACCCCGAGATCAAGGAAATGATTCTTTCGATTAAATATCACGAGTTTGAAGAGCCGTTTATCGGATTTGATGAAACGTGGGATTCCGGAAAAGGAGATAACGCCGTTTGGGGCAAATACGATTATTATTATAGAGACTGCTCTCTTGACAAGAAGGATAAGAATTATATCGACACCGACTATGTGAAATATTTTACGGATTCCGTATACTATCCCGAAAAATTCAATTCCGTGCGTAAAAATACCGTGGGATCTACTTACGTATATATCTACATGCCCGAAGGAACTGAAACAACAAGCGGCATGACAAAAAGCGCAATGACAAGCTTTTCTATCGGATATTCGGTTTGTGATCCTTGCTGCACGGCAAGATATCCTTTGGTTGGAATGTCGTTTTCCGGTGAACATATTGATTATTCCGGATATATTGTTGTCGAAGGAGAGAGATATCCGGATTCTGTGTCTATTTTGCTTGACAGATACCCCGAAAGATTCTTTGAGTATCAGCTTGGTGATCTCACGATCTACATTTTGAGCACAGAGGAAGATGGAGCAAATGCATACTTCTTTGCAGGGGATTATTTCTACTCGATCGGAGGTCACTACGATCAACAGTACAGTAAATAAAGAATATTAACAATATGCGGAGGTGTATTATGAAGAAAAAATTGGCTTTATTGACAGTTATTTTGATACTTTCCTTGTGCCTTGCCTCGTGTGAGCTTATTCACACTGCATTAAAAGTTGGTGAGCATTCTTACGAGTACATTGTATCTGAATCAGGTCACCATAAGGTTTACAACTGCGGTTGTCCTACTCCCGATATTATTGAGGAGCATTATGACCACGATGGAGATTGGAAGTGTGATGCTTGCGGATATGTGTTTTCTATTATTGATTTGAATTCCGTTGCTCCAATCGTGCTTGATTATGAGCAAGCATGCAAGGATGAGATTGATAAATTGAACACGGAGCATCCTGAATATATTTATTACTATCATCCGGTGGATAAGGTTTGTTGTTATTTCGTTTTGGATGGTGAAGCATCTGCCGATGCTATCATAGAAAAATACGACATGAAAAATCTCTTTTCCGATGCTAAGGTTTCTTCCTTGAATGCTATAAAAATGATTGGATTGATTTTCGATAGAAATGACTTTACAGAAGGAATACACCGAAAAATCAAGCAAATAAGTGAGGACGAGGCGTTCGTTGAAAACTTATACGTTGATATGGAGAGAGCGTATTATCAAAGCTATATGCCTAAAATCGAGTACTATACCGATTGTGAAACTGTCTTGAAATATGAGCATGCTCCTTATGCGGTCAGGACGTACAATAGTGAGGACATTATTATCAGAACCAAAGCTGAATATGATGCCTATTTGGACGAGTTGATAGAGTATTGGGAAGTATCGGATGATTCAATGGCTCGATACGAAATAGAAATAATTAATGCCGCAAAAGATAAATATGATGAGGCATTTTTTGATGAAAATGCATTGATACTTACGCGAATGGTCGTTCGAGGCTCGGGTTCAATAAAATTGACGGTAAATGGTCTTTATATTTCGGAAAATAAAGTGTATGTGGTAATAAAAACCGATATACCTGTAATGGGTACAGCCGATATGCAGTATGCATTTTTGGCTTTTGTGGTTGATAAAGACGATGTTGTTAACGTAAACGAGGTCATCACTTTAGAATAAACAATAATAAAAATAAAAGCGAGCCACACGGCTCGCTTTCTTTATGCTTATATCTGCTTATGCACCGACTTGTATTCGTCGTAGTATTTATAATAGGGACATTGCTTGCCCTTGCTCTGCGAAAAACGAACGTATTCGTCTTCGTCGAGATTTATCGTGCATACGTTTTCTTCGTATTCCTCGTCATAGTCAAAATATACACAGCTCTCGCAAAGTGTCATGGCCAAATCTCCTTTTGTCTTTTATGACTATATTATAGCAGATCAAAGAGAAAAGTGCAATAACTAAATTTTGATTTGTCGAACGGTTGTACACTATGTTCGCGCTCGCTTTGCGCGATTGTTTCGTCCACCTTTTTAAAGGTGGCTCTCCACGAGTAGTGGCGCGGTGCAGGCTGCGCAAGCCTGCAATACGCCGTTTCTTTTTT